>JAGAIK010000172.1 GCA_017626625.1 Roseburia sp. | reverse complement strand
GGAAGCTAAATGATAGGGGCTTACGGAAAGATTTGTCCCCACCTCCAAAAAGGTCTGGGCGTAATTCCTTTTCTGCCCGTCGGTGTCATTATAATCTCCCTCCATAAAGGTTCCTTTCAGGATATTATTTACGCCCGTTATATTCTGGTAAGCCTCATATTCTAAGGTTTCAAACTGGAAAATACTGGTCTCGTCCAAAAAATTCCTCGGGTCCATGCAGTAGGCTATGTATTCCTTAGAGGCGCAGACCCAGCCGTCGCCGTCAAAACCGTACCATTTGTTGGTACTCCAGTTATAGGCGTCCTCCCCGGTTGCCTTTCTGGAATCATTGACGGTACTCTCCACCAGATTTTTCCCGGCTGCGCTCTCCGCCGTAACGGAAGTCTCCCAGTCTAACCCGGTCTGCACCGCCACAAACTGCCAGTCGGGATATTTTTTATGCAGTGCCAAAAGCCTGCTCCCATAGCTTTCCGGAAAACCTGCGTCCTTTAAGCTCTGCAGATACGCCGCATCCTCCTCGGAAGTACCCGCCAGGGAGACAAAATCCTCTCTGGTATAGCCCGTCACGTTTTTTCCGTCCACGGTAAGCTGTATCTGATACCAGACCTTTCCGTCACTGCCCTGCGTCTCGTCCGTCACCGTCACTGCGGTTCCCGCCGCCACGCTGGTAATGGGTGTTCCGTTCACCGGAGCCTCCCTCACCCAGACCGGACCGTCTGTAATGGCTGCCTCCACCGGGTTATACGCATAGCCAATCTGCCCGAAGGAAAAAAAGGATACAACAATAGCTGCCAAAGCAATGCAGATGGCAGCCCCAGTGCAATATTTTTTTCTCTTTATCTTAATCTTAGGAAGGTAACTGCGCATTCCATCCCTCCAGAGCATTTTCATAACCATTAACAAGTCCCATTATAGGAGATATTGCAGAATGCGTCAACCTTTTACTTTTACTTTTTCTTTTCCTTTTGCTTTACCGTCCGACAAAATTTCCTGTTCCCCGTACGCTGTCTGTGGAACAGGCAGGTATAAAAACAGCGTGAACCTTCCGTCTGCCTGGGTAATTTCCATCTGTCCGCCGTACCTTTTCACCACTTTCCGGATACTGCGCAGCCCGAAGCCGTGATTTGCCGCATCTGATTTTGTGGTTTTCGGCAGTGCACCCCGCTCCCCGGCTTGTGTGTCCCGACAGGTATTTTCCGCCTTTACGGCGAGAAGTCCTTTTCCCTGCCGCACCTCCAACGAAATTTCACGCTGCCCCTCCGGCAGTTTCTCACACGCCTCCACCGCATTATCCAGCGCATTGGCAAACAGGGCGCAGATATCCGACGCTTCCATCCAAAGCTCCTGTCCGATTTCCACCTTCGCATAAAACCGGATGCCTTTCTGCTTCATAAGGCTTTCCTTTGCCGTCAGCACCGCATTGACGGTGGAGTCCCCGCAGTATACCAGTACTTTGGAAAAAACCGGATTTTCTGTCATGCTGTCTATGTAGTTATTTTTTTCTGCCTCCGGCAGCGCCCGGAGGAGCTGCAGATGATTCGCCAGGTCATGCTTTATGCGGCGGATTTCAAACTGCTGCTGTTCTAACGCCTCATAATATTTCCTGTTATGCCGGGCTAAGACATACTCCTGCTCTAACTGCTGCTGGCGCTCTAACACCAGCATTGCCCATAAAAGTCCGATAAATGCCACAAACGCAATGAGAAACAGCGCTGTGTCTGCAAGAATCGTCTCCCCGTCCCACCACGAATGAGGGCTTCTAAGCAGCACCAGCGCCAACTCAATCCCAACGGGACTTAAGGTTAAAAGAAAAAGTAATTTCCAAAGGGCAGGAGAAAGTTCAAAATCCGGCTCAGGGCTGTGGCTGCGTATCCAAAGATAAAGGAACAGCGCAAACAGGAAGCGCAGCGTGCCCCCAAAATAAATTTCATCCGGCAGCTCCCGCAAAAAATAATTGAGACAGTTATCATGAAATCCGTTGAAGGCAAAAACAACGCTGGCAAGCATAAGCCCCACCGTAAGCCGCTTTGGGCGGGAACCTTTGCAGCACCACCATACGATCAGAAGAAACACCCCTAAGGTGGGCGGCAGATTGACCCAGTCGCCGATAAAAATAATCATGGAAAGCATGAGCCAACAGGCAGCATACACCGCCATACGGCAATACCATTTTTCCTTTATGGGAATGAGCCGTCCCAAAGACAGATAGAGAAAAAGACTTCCTGCCAAAATGAAAATCAACTGTAATCTGGTTACAGCCAGCATGATTTGCTCCATGGTTTCCTCTCCTCCTTCCCACAGCACTCTTTCGCTCCAAACTCAATACCGCAGCATGGCTTTCGCCAGTTTCACCGTTGCGCTCTCCTTGAATGCCCGGCTGATGGGAAGCTTTTCTTCTCCTATGGTGACAAAATCCCCTCCGATATGCTCCACCAGCCTGGGATTCACCAGATACCGCTGGTGAATCCGGACAAAACCGTCCCCAAGTTCCTTCTCCACCTCGTCTAATTTTCCGTAAAAGGCATACTCCTTTTCCCGGTACACCAAAATCACCTTCCGCTTATCACTGTAAAAATAAGAAATCTCCGCCAGCGGAAAGCGAAACAGCCCATCCGTATTTTTCAGCGTATAGTTTTTCTCCCGCTCCTCTGCCGACCGTTCCCGCACCCGTCTCATCACCTGTAAAAGCCTTGCGGCATCCACCGGCTTCATCAGATAGTCTAACGCCCCTACCCGGTAGCCATCAAATACATAATCCGAATACCCGGTGCAGAACACAATCATAAGCCGGGAATCAAATTCCCGTATCTGTCCCGCTGCCTCCATTCCGTTTACCCCTTCCATCTCCACATCCAGAAACAGAAGGTCAATCTCCCCGGGATGGTTTTTCAGCCATCGCACCGCACCCGAACCGGAAGAAAACTCGTAGACGATTTCCTCCCTGTTCTCCTGTATGATTTTTTCCAGAGCAAACCGCAGGGCGTCCCTGGCATCCGCCGAATCATCACATATTCCTATCCGAAGCATATTTTTCTCCTAATGAAATCTCTTTTCTGTTACCACAGTATCCATTCTAACATATCTCCCGTCATATCTGAACACCTGCTTTCCTGCTCCCAAAACTTTTTCTTTCCTACTCCCCACCCCGCCGTCAGAAAAATCCCTTTATCCGTTGCTCTGCCAAACTTCACAAAAAACCTGCCGAAAATAACATTTTTTCCACTGCCTTTCCCAAACTTTACACAGCGCCTTCCAAAAATGACACCTCCCGTTTTCCTCCAAAAAATCTGTGCTATGCTCTTCTTAACTCAAAGAAATCTAAAAGAAAGCGCAGGTATCTCAACTATGTTATATGTAAAAAACCTTCACAAATCTTATCAGACCGGAAATAAATCCTATCCCGTCCTAAAAGGCGTGGATTTCACCGTTGCACAGCAGGAATTTGTTGCTGTGATGGGTCCCTCCGGCTCCGGAAAAAGCACCCTGCTAAACTGCATTTCCTGCTATATTCCCTTTGACGAGGGCACCGTCACCTTAGGCGGGCAGGAATTAAAAGATCTTTCCGGGGAGGCTCTATCAAAAGTCCGCAACGAAAAGTTAGGCTTCGTTTTCCAGGATTTCATGCTCCTTGACGGTCTGACGGTACGGGAAAATATTTTGGTTCCCCGCATTATCCGGGGTAAGGTAGAAAAAGAAGCAGAAACGCTCTGTGACCGTCTCTTATCCCTCTTTGGCATTGCACACATTGCCGACAAATACCCGGCGGAAATCTCCGGGGGAGAAAGACAGCGCACCGCCGTGGCACGGAGCCTTATCAACCAGCCCCTGATGATTTTAGCCGACGAGCCCACGGGCAATCTCGACAGCAAATCCAGCCGTGCCGTCATCGACGCCTTTTTAAATGCCAGACAGAATTTAAACGCCACTGTTTTCATGGTGACTCACGACAGCTTCGCCGCCTCCTTCTGCGACCGGGTGATTTTACTAAAGGACGGCACCGTATACAACACCTTGGAAAAACGGAGCAGCAGCACCCCGGAAGGATACCTCAACAGCTCGAATGAGAGGGACAATAGCAGCCCGGAAGGACGGGACAATAACCACCTGGAAGAACGGGACAATAACAGCCCGGAAGAACGAAGCAGATTTCAGGAACGGCTGTTAGAGGAAATCCGTAAAATGGGTGCTGAATAGAAATATTTCCCAAAAGCCTTCCACCCCGTTACAACTATTAAAATATCAAAAAGAAATGAGGTAACTCTATGAATACAAAGCATAACTCCCAAACCGCAGCACAGTCCATAACGACCCTGCCGGATTTGTTTCGGAAATTGCAGAAAGCCGACCGGAAACAGGCAGCCCTTTATCTGTTCTGCAATTTCGTTTCCCTGCTTCTCATCACAGCCTACTCCGCCATGATGTGTTCCCCCACGGTGCTCCTCGTGCTGCCGGAGGGCGGCGACAGCCGGAAACAGATGATTGCCATTTTTGTCTTAGCCCTCTTTGGCTGCGTGGTATTTACCATCTATGCCTCCCATCTCTTTTTCCGCAAAAAGGCAAAGCAGTTGGGAACGCTGATGGCTTTAGGGGCTTCCCGCCGCCGGATTGCACCGGGGCTGTTCCGGGAGGTTGTCATCTTAAGCGGAACCTCCTCCCTCCTCGGCATTGCGGCAGGCCTCCCCTTTACCTGCCTGCTCTGGAACATGTTTCGCCTTTTCCTTGTGGACAGTGCGGAAATGAAGCTGGTGTTTGATTTTAAATGCCTGTATCTGTCCCTGGTATTCTTTCTTCTCGTGGTGGCATTCTCCTGCCTGACGGCATACCATTACTTAAAACGCACCGACATTATGGATGTGGTGCACGAGGAACACAAAAACGAGCCTGTTAAGGAGCTTGGGCGCTGGTGCGGTCCCATGGGGCTTTTACTGCTTTTCGGCGGCGCCGTTCTGGGCTACTGCGCACCTTACGTCTACATGGATCTGTTTGATTTTTACTATCCCCCGGCATGGTTGAACCTTTTCTATGCCCCGGTGTTTGTGGGACTTTATCTGATTATGCTGCACACCGTCATCCACGGCTGGCGCTCCCGCAAAAAACACCCCTATAAAAACATCATCTCCCGCAGCATGATGAAATTTCAGGGGAAACAGACCGTAAACAATCTGCTGGTATCCACCGTACTCATTGCCGGAGCCTCCTTTGCCGCTTTCTATCTGCCCAGCCTGTCCATCGGACAGCTTATGAGTATTGAAAACCGCCCCTACGATTATATCTGCCGTTATCCGGATTCCCAGAAGGTTCTCAGCCAGAAAGAAATTTCCGATTTAGCGGCGGACTACGGTCTTTCTCTTACGGATTTTAAAGAACTGCCCTGTCTGGTGTTAGGAACGGACGGCACGGCAGACGTAGAGGACGAGGGAAACCGTTATCACACAGAATACAGAGAACTTCTTCAGGAAGGGCGTTTTCTCTCCGAAAGCTCCTACTGCGCCCTGACAGGACAATCCCTCTCCGTAGCCCCCGGCACATATTATGCCGTTTCTAATACAGAGGAAACAGGACTTTACTACACCAATTCAGACTGTAAACTTTTTACCAATCTCACCACCGGGGAGACGCTTTCCGTAGCCTTCCGGGGATATGTCCACGCCGATTTTCTGGTGACTCAGAAAGGAATCAACGTGTTAAATGACAGTGATTATGAAAAGATTGCCAGGGGACTTTCCGAGGACTGGAGAGAACACATTTTTGTTTTTAACATAGCGGAAAATGACAGCTACGCCTTTGCCTCCGCCCTGTTTTACCGGCTGGTGGACTGCTACGAACCGGAGTATGCCATCCCCTCCTATTATGACAGGGTTGAGAAACTATGCGCCAACGAGCGGGGAGAAGCCTACTGGGGAGACACGGATGCTATAACAAAAATCAGCTTCGATTCGCCGGATTCCACGGACTTCCGCAGCTACTGGACTTATATGCCCCAGATAAGGGTGCTGGATAAGAACGATTTTGTGCGGACTTATGCGGTATTTCTGATGATGTTTTTGTTTATCTCCATCATCTGTATCCTGGCGGCAGTGATTATCAGCTACACCCGCTGTATGACGATTGCGCTGAATAACAGATATGTGTTTGACGACTTAAAACGTCTGGGCGCTTCCCCGGAATTTCTGGTGAAGGAAGTAAAAAGCCAGTCCAAAAACGTGTTTGCGGTTCCGGCGGGCGTTGGAATGGGGGCGATGTTCCTCCTGTACGGGCTGATTATGCTCGGAAATGACGGGAAACTGACCGGTTCCGAAATGGTTTCTCTGGCGGTATGTCTCCTGCTTATCGGAGCACTGGGCGCCATCTTTTCTCTGGTTTACCGCTATACGGTTAAGCGGATGTGCCGGGAGCTTGAAATTACAGCTCCCGCCAAATCCTGACAAATTAACGAAACCATTCTTTGGGAGCTGCCAAAACAAAAATGATGACTGCCATAGCCCCCGCGGCTCCCAGGAGGCGCAAAAGTACTGCCGCATCATATCTCCGCCCTGCTTCTTCCTCTAACTCTTTGTTGAGGAACATCCATTGTTGCGCCGCATCCAGATAATAAAGCCTCCCATTTTCATCCCTGGTCAGGTTATATTCTGCCGCCGCCTGTTCTTCCGCCTCGTTAAAATCCATCAGCATTTCGCAGACTGCATAGGGAAGTTTCATTTTTCCTTTTTCCGGCACCTCCACAGCAGTATCATTTAAAAGCACCAGGATTTTCTGTCCGTCCTCTAATGTCAGCACATAATACTGCGCATAAATTGCCTTATTCCGGCTAAGAAGAGTTCTGAAATAGCTTTTTGTATATTCCGGAGGAAATCCAAAACTTCCGGTTTTCATCCCGTCGGTGGCTCTCTTAGAGGTATGGGTAGCGGAATAGCTCTTAGCAAAACAGTACACACACTTATAAATACCCGTAGGAATTAAATTTTCTGCCTCCACTTCTAAACAGACTGCCTTTTCCTCACCAGTTCCCGTAAGACTCTCAAAATCCATTTCCTCCGTCTCCATTCCCTCGGTGGGGTATCCGCTAAACTGTCCCTCCCAGACCTTACCTCCCTTCGCCCCGGCAGCATCCTGCAGAGTTTCCGGAGTAACAGGACTGGTATTCTCATATATCTTTTTCTCATAATGGGGCAGATAAACAATCCTGCCCCCACAGAGTACCAGGAATACAAACAGCACAAACATGGCAGTCAGCACCTTCCCCAGTAAACCTCCCCTGCCTCTCTCCCATCTCATAGTCCTTCCGTTCCTCCCTACACTCCTTCACCGTCAAATGCCGGAATAAAACTTTCTTCCGCCGTTTCCCCCTCCTGAATATAACCGTTCTCTATCCCCAGCTCTATCGCATAATCTACCACTTCGTCATACTCCGCCTCTGTAAGCTTCCGGTTCAACTCCGGATAAGCCGTAAGACTGCTGCTTAAAGGCGTAAACTGATTCATAATACTGATAAAAATCCCATCCCCATAAGTCTCATACAGATACCGAAGAACAGCGTTAGAATCCTCCGTCTGCCCCGGTAAAATCAGAT
>JAGAIK010000171.1 GCA_017626625.1 Roseburia sp. | reverse complement strand
GGAAGTAGAAACATTGAAATTACGCTATGATATCCCCCCGTCTTTCTGGGGGCTGTTCCGTTCCGTCAACCGGGACATCTATATGGAGGCACTTCTGACCATCAGTGACGAATACCAGTACAATAATTATTTTTTAAGCAGAGAGGCGTGTGTGCAGATTTTAAGTGAAATGTGTGCGGCACGCCGCTACGCGTTTGAACAGGAAGAAAACGAGACGGAGGAAGAACGGCAGGAAGCCCTGCCGGGACGTATCTTAAACTGGCTGATTAAGACAAAATGGCTGCGGAAAATTGAGGACTACACCACAATGACCACCAACATTGTTATTCCCGATTATGCGGCAGTGATGATTGACGCCTTTGAACAGCTGGCGTACCAGCCCTTAGAGGATACGGAAATTTATATCCAGAACGTCTATGCAACGCTGTTTTCCTTTAAAAATGACAGCAGGCTTAACCTTGCCATGCTAAAGACCGCACTGGTAAATACGAAAAAGCTGAACAAGGCGCTGCAGGATATGCTTCACAACATGGACAAATTTTTTGAGCGGCTGTTGGACCAGAAATCCTACGATGACCTCTTAAAGGAGCACTTGGAGGGCTATGTGGAGGAAGTGGTAAAACGGAAATACCATATTTTAAAAACCAGCGATAACTTTTACATTTACAAGACGGATATCAAACGCTGTTTAAAGGAAATGCGGGAGGACGAGGACTGGTTGGAGAAAATAAGAAAAAAGCAACAGGCAGAGAGGCTGCGAAATGAGTCTGCTTTTTCCCTGAAAAAGGAGGACGAAGAGGAACTTCCTTTTCTGCGGAGAAACCGGGAGGAAGATGTGCTGGATTTGATTGACCAGATAGAGCGGGGCTTTGACGATATTGAGCACCGGATTTCCAATATGGATAAGGAGCACAGCAAATATATCCGGGCTACGGTGAGCCGTCTGAATTACTTATTGAGCGATGAGACAGAGCGGCACGGAATGTTGGTTATGCTGTTAAACCGTCTGGGAGCGGAGGAAGATACCGCAAGGCAGGCGGAAAAAATCGGGCAGGTGGGAGAGAAGATGAACCTGTCAGCCCTTGAAATTTTAAATGAGAATCCCCTTTATAAGAGGCGGAGGAAGAAGAAATTTGAGGAAGAGTTAGCGGAGGACGAGGAAAGCATGGAGCTTTCTAAGGAGGATATTCTGCGTCTCAATAAAATCAGCCACCGCTTTACGAGACAGCAGATTGAGAGTTTTATTGAGGAGCGTATGGAGGGCGGTATTTTAGAGACGGAGCACATGCAGCTTTCCGGCGATGAGGATTTTGAAAAACTGATTTTGGCTTATGACATCAGTATGCGCAAGAACAGTAAATATGAGGTTATTGTAAATGAGGAACGGGTGGAAAACGGCGTTTACTGCTACCCGTCCATGGTGTTTGTGCCCCGGCGGGCAACTGTGGAAAAGGATGACGGGAACGACAGGCATTTCGGGGCGTGATGTCACGGTCAGACTTTAAATTTTAAAAAGAAATAGAAAGAGAAATATAGAATGTTTGAAGGATATGAAGAATTAACTGCGGCAGAGCAGGAGAGAATGCAGGAAGTGATACGGCTGTTGTGGAGCCAGACCTTCCTGTTGGAGCGGAAATATGATAAAAAAGGCGGAAGGCTGGTTTCGGATAAAAATTATGATTTTTGTGACAGGCACCGGGAATTTCTGACAGACTATTTTGCGGTGGCGGGAATCCGCCTGCAGCAGGATACGGAGCTGGGGGTTATCTATATCCAGGGGGCGGAGGGCATCGGTGAAAAGCTGCCGAAGCTTGCCACCATTTATCTGC
>JAGAIK010000170.1 GCA_017626625.1 Roseburia sp. | reverse complement strand
TGCGGCATTGATGAGGCAGGACGGGGACCTTTGGCGGGACCCGTGGTGGCAGGGGCAGTGGTTTTGCCGAAGGACTGCGATATTCTTTACATCAATGATTCCAAGAAGCTTTCTGCGGCAAAGCGGGAGGAGCTTTACGATGTGATTATGGAAAAAGCAGTGGCAGTGGGCGTGGGGATGGCAGGTCCGGCACGGATTGATGAAATCAATATTTTGCAGGCAACCTATGAGGCGATGAGGGAGGCTATAAGCAAATTGGCAGTAAAACCCGATATATTATTAAATGATGCGGTGACAATACCGGGAGTTTCCATTCCCCAGGTTCCCATTATCAAAGGAGATGCAAAGAGCATTTCCATCGGTGCGGCGAGCATTATTGCCAAAGTAACCAGGGACCGTCTGATGGTGGAATACGATAAAATCATGCCGGAATACGGATTTGCCTCCCATAAAGGCTATGGTTCGGCGGAACATATCAGGGCAATTAAAACCTACGGACCGTCACCGATTCACCGTGCCAGCTTTCTGAAAAATTTTCTTTGATTTTCGGAGAAAATATCAGCCATCCGGCGGGGAAAATAGAAAGCTGTCATGGAGCGGAGGAAAGTCCGGATAAAGTGTAAAAAGTGAGGTATCAGAATGCGGATATCAGATATGCTTGGTCAGTATAACAGAAATGTAACCAACGGTTCGGAGGAACTGCGCAGCGCCCAGAGTGCGGGGAAAATGGTGTCTACCATAAGCGAATTGGAGACGGGGAGCATTTTTGAGGGAACGGTAAACAGCATAAAGGGCGGCAGGGTTACTTTAGCCCTCAGCAACGGAGAGATGATTTCTGCCCGCTTAGACGGAAAAGTCAGCTTAAATACGGGGGATTCCATGTTTTTTCAGGTGCGCTCGAACGACGGCACCACCGTGGCGATAAAGCCTTACACCACGGAGAGTGGAATCAGCAATCCGATTTTACTGAATGCCCTTTCCGCAGCGGGGATTCCGGCAACGGAGCGCAGCGTTTCCATGGTGGACGCCATGATGCGGGAGCAGATGTCCATCGGCAAGCAGAGCATTCTTGATATGGTAAAAATTTTAAATAATAACCCGGAGGTCAAAGTTTCCACCCTGGTTCAGATGACGAAAATCGGACTTCCCGTTTCGGTGGATATGGCAGCCCAGTTTGAAAATTATAAGACAAACCAACATGCCATTTTGGGACAAATGGAGCAGGCAATCGGGCAGTTGGCAGAGGCTTTGGGAAGCGAGGAACTGTCTGCCCCGGAGGCATTTTTGCTCTACAGCCGTGTTCTGGATATTTTGCAGCAGGACGGCAGCGCAGGAGCGCAGGCACAGAACGGACGTTTCGGGGAGGATTTTCAGGCGCCAAGCGGAGCTTTGGGAGAGACTGCCGGGTTGTCAAGCGGAGTCGCAGGAGAGAACGTTGGACAGCAAACTGTAGTGCAGCAGGGCGGAGTTTCCGGGGAGAATGCAGGACAGCAGGTTTCCGGGGAAACAGCCGGAGTGTTGCAGGAGGAAGCTGCGGGAGGCAGCGCAGCACAGCAGGCGGGGCAGAGCGCCGTTTTGGAGGAATTATTCCGGAATATCAATGGAAATACAGAGAAAACTGCCGGAAATACGGAGCAGATATTACAGCAAACTGCGGGACAGGAGAGAGGAGAAGCAGCAGTACAGCAGGCGGGAGGGGAAAATGCGGATAAATCCGGCGCCGGAGCGGTGGAGCGGCAGTTATCGGCAGCCCCACAGACCTTAGAGCAGTTGTTAGACGGCAGGCAGTTAGAGAATTTAAAGCAACTGTTACAGAATATTCCCACCTTAACCGGAAATACGGAGCTTTTTGTCCAGCCCGATACGGAGGATGTCTTTGTCAACACCATGCTGGGGGAAGAGGCGGACAGCAAGACAGCGGCACAGCAGCCGGAAGGAAATGCCGCCCTCCCGCAGGCGGAATTTCAGAAAAATATGACAGCGTCCCAGTTTTTAAATGCGGTAAGGGAGGCGTTAGCCCAGAACAGCCAGTATGGGTTTGCCGGAGTGCATAAGCTTTTTGCCAGCAGGGAATTTCAACTTTTATTGAAGAATATGGTAGAGCAGCAATGGCTTATAAAGCCGGGAGAGCTGAAAGAAGAAAATAAAATCAATGAACTCTATGAGCGGATGGAGCATCAGATGAAGCAGATGGAGCAGGCGTTGAGATTGGCGGGCGCAGCGGAAAACAGCTTCAGCACCACGGCGTCCCAGGTGCGGGGCAACATTGAGTTCATGAATCAGATGAATCAGATTTATACCTATGTGCAGTTACCCTTAAAGCTGACAGGACAGAATGCTTCCGGTGAACTCTATGTGTATACCAACAAGAAAAATTTAAGGGACCCGGACGCAGAATTGACGGCGTTTCTCCATCTGGATTTGGAAAATTTGGGCTCTACAGACGTCTCTGTAAAAATGCTGCGGAAGAAAGTACAGACGAAATTCTATATCGACAATGATGCGTCCTATGATTTGCTGGAAAAGCATTTGCCTGTTTTGGAAAAGCGGCTGAAAAGCAAGGGATATACCTGCAGCATTACCGTCAGCAATGAGAAAAAGCAGGTGGATTTTGTGGGAGATTTTCTCCAGAAGGATATGCCGCCTGCGGGAACGCTGCACCGGTATTCCTTTGATATGAAAGCATAGGAGGGACTATGGTGAGAAAGGAAGAAAAAAAGAAGCCAAAGACCGCCGTCGCTCTCGCCTACGAGCCGGGGGACATGGCGCCGAAGATACTTGCCACCGGAAAAGGGGAAGTGGCGGAACGGATTATAGAGACGGCGAAGGAGAATGACGTTCCTTTTTATAAGGATAACAAACTGGCGGAGACGCTTTCAAAGCTGGAAATCGGGGACACCATACCGCCGGAACTTTACGACGTGGTGGCGGAGATACTGGTGTTTGTGGACGATATGGACAGAATGAAGGCGAAGCTGAACAAGGCGGGACTGCTGTAGTGAAGAACGTGATATAAAAACTGCGGGTGTGATTGCATGGAGAAGAAGATAAAAAGGGAGCAGAATACAGTTTGGGGGAGACAGGAAAAAACAGTAACCGCAGAGCCGTGGGAAGCGCTTATGAGAAGCTGGCAGGGGAATATCTCACGTCTCTGGGGTATGAGATTTTAGAATATAATTTCCGCTGCCGCAGCGGCGAGATTGATATTGTGGCAAGAGAGGGGAAGTATCTGGTTTTTGCGGAGGTGAAATACCGGGACAGCGGCAAAAGCGGCAGCCCTCTTGAGGCGGTGACGGTAAAAAAACAGCGAATTATCAGCAGGGTAGCGTCATATTATTGTCTGACCCATGGATTTGGAGAGGAAGCACCCTGCCGTTTTGATGTGGTGGGTATTTTGGGAAAAGAGATAACCCTATTACGGAATGCTTTTGAATATCAGGGATATTAAGTCAGGTGTATGTTTTTTATTTTGTATAGAAAACGGAAGGAACTGGAAAAAGGACATATATATGAAAGGACAGAAAATTGTATCAGTTTAAAAGAAAAGACAGCAAAGAAGGGTTACGGCAGGAAAGCTATCCCCAGGCGGACGGCACGGAATTAATATTGTTAAAATATCCTCTGTTAGAGCGGACGGGTATGGTGGAGCACTGCTTTACCACAAGGCTTGGGGGCGTCAGCGAGGGAATGTTTTCCTCCATGAATTTAAGTTTTTCGCGAGGGGATAAAAAAGAGGCGGTGGAAGAGAACTTCCGCAGGCTTGCGGCGGCTATGGGAACGAAGTTGGAGAACTTCGTATTTACCGACCAGACTCACACCACAAACGTGAGAAAAGTAACCAGAGAGGATGCCGGTAAAGGGATTACAAAAGAGCGGGATTACAGTGATGTGGACGGGTTGATTACCGATGAACCGGGGTT
>JAGAIK010000169.1 GCA_017626625.1 Roseburia sp. | reverse complement strand
GGCTCTCCTTCAGGCGGATTCTCTCCTTTCTCGGAAGACTTCTGTCCTGCCAGGTCTTTGCTAAGGAGTTATCGTTGCACTGCCCCACATACTTGGGAAACACATGGATTTCATAGCCCAGACGGCTAATCTGCAGCCCGTAGTCAAAATCCCCGATGCTGTGTTTGTAAAAAGGGTCAATCCCCACCTGCATAAAAATATCATGGGGCACAATGACGCAGTTGGCATTAAAGGTGGAACAGTTGACCTCCGACGCCTCCGGTCCTAACTTGTCATACTTAATGCCCCTGGTGTACTTCACGCCGCCATAGCTCAGTTCTCCCTCGTCATTGCACAGCGCTCCCACCACCACGGTATCTTTTTGCAGTGTGGGAAGAATCTCGTCAAAAATCCCCGGGAAAAATCTGGTATCATCGTTCATCAGCATATAATATTCATAGTCCGGGTATGTTTTTTTCGCATATTCGATTGCCCTGTGCATACCGCCGTTCCAGAAAAGGCTGCCGCTCCCCTCCACAATATCTATCTGAAAAGGCTGCTGCCGCAGCATTTCCGCCGTACCGTCGGTGCTGGCATCATCCACCACCACAAAATCAAACTGCACCTCTTTATTCAAAGCCAATGTCTCTATGCCCCGCTTCGTCAGTTCTCTGCGGTTGAAGCAGGTAAATATTGCTAATATTTTCATCCTTATCCCTTTCACACTTCCAAACAAACCGCCTGTAAACGGCACAGGCAATCCCAAAAACCCTTTACGGCTGTCCCACGTAATTTCTGCGGAATACGGTGTGATACACTCTCTTTAACAGGCTTGGCTCCGAGATTTTCCGAAGCTCCTTTTTTAACCGTTTCCGAACCTCCGGCAGTTCCGCAATCTCCGACGGAAACTCTGTGATTGCCCGCTCCGTCTTTAAGGCATGTACCGCCGTTGGCGCTTCCCCGCCGCAGTGAACGCCGGAGCCGTCCCAGCCGTCATTTCCCACTAAGGAACGGGTGGGGGCTAAAATCAGTCCGTTCTGCAAAAAGGTGGTGTAATACCAGCGAATCGCCCAGGAATTGGTCTTTGCGTCCTGCTGCTGCATTTTCAAAATCTGGTAAAAATTATAGGTATTGTCATAATTAAACCGTTTCCGGTAGGCAGCGTCTTCCCTCAGCCGCTCCCAGCCCTTTGCATCCTTATCGAAAGCCGCCCAGCGGTCCGCCCAGGTTCCCCAGGACCAGCTTGTCCCGGTGAGCCCGCAGAGATAGCTTTCTTTCTCATAATCTGTACCGTCGTCTAAGAAGGAATACCCCGTCACGCCCGTCACCTGTTTTTCTTCCCGGTAACGTTCCAGACCGTCATTCATAAACCGCAGGAAATAGGGATTTGTCACCAAATCGTCCTCTAACACAATGACCTTTCCATAGCGGTTTACAATCTCCGTCACCCCTTCAATGACGTTTCTTGCCAGACCGTAATTTTCTGTTCTCGCGGTAAGATGAACCTGCCGAAAGCCCGTCACTGTCTCCACATAGTCCCTGATTTCCTGCACCTTGTCTCTGTCCGCCTCTTTTTTCGCCGCATCGGAAAACACGTAAAGCTCCGTTTCTTCCGCCAGTTCATTCGCCGCTAAGGCTTCTATGGTTCTTTTTGTATGGTCCGGTCTGTTGTAAGTAAACAATATCACCGGAGCCGCCTCTTTTTTCCCATTCATATCTGCACCTTTTCTTATCTGCCGGGGTACTCTTTCCTTCCGGCAATTTTCAGCTACACTCTTTCCAAACAGTTTTATGCCTGCTGTCTTACCCAGTTTACATAATCGGAAATTCCGTCCGCCAAATCCATTTTCTTTTCATACCCAAGTTTTTTCAGCAGGGAAATGTCGGCACGCCAGTTTTTCGGGTCTCCCGG
>JAGAIK010000168.1 GCA_017626625.1 Roseburia sp. | reverse complement strand
GCACGGCTCATTGCCTACGCGTACATTATCTCACATGAGAATGGGAATTTCAATTCATGTCTAAAAAATATTCGCGATAATCTTCCTCATCGGCGAATAACATGTAGGTGCCGTTTACATACCCCATGTAGCCCGCTTCAATTACATATCCTTTCATAGAAATACGCTCCTTATCATCATTTGATACCAGGAGTGTACTACATTATGTGTCCAATAAACGGGACACCAATGGGTGTTTTTTCTAAAATCTTAATTATTTTCCATAAAAATTTAAGAAATACTTAATTGTATAATTTCCATTTCTGTTTTATGATAAAATTCGTCTTTTAACAACAACACCCTGCCGGAGCTTTTTCCTGGCAGGATGCTTTTAAGGAGGAACGACTATGGCAGCTACCGTAAAAGCTAAGCGCAGAAAAAAAAAGAAAGTTGCGCTGCTGATTTTTGAAATACTGATTTTGCTTCTGTTGGCGGTTGTGGCATTTGCCGCCACAAAATTTATGAAAATCCAGACCTCACCCCTGGACAATGACAACATTCATGTAAATGAGGATATCTCTGAGGAGTCTCAGGAGATTATGAATGATTATAAGACGATTGCTCTCTTCGGCTTAGACAATCGTTCCACCGGGGAGCTTTCCACCGGGCGAAGCGACGTCATCATGATTGCGGCAATTAACAGTAAAACCCATGAGGTAAAAATCGCCTCTGTCTACCGTGACACCTACTTAGATACCGGGGACGGCATTTACCAGAAATGCAATGCCGCCTATGCAAAGGGCGGTCCGGAGCAGGCAATTTCCATGCTGAATAAAAATTTAGACTTAAACATCACCGACCATATTACCGTAGATTTCAACGCCATTGTAAAATGTGTGGATTTGCTGGGCGGTATCGAAATGACCATTACCGATGACGAAGCAAATCTTATGATTGGCTATATCCGGGAAATCAACGAGATTACCGGACATAATTCCGTAGCGCCGTCCTCCGGCGGAACCTATACCTTAGACGGGGTGCAGGCATGTGCTTTCGCCCGTATCCGGTATGGCGGCGGCGATGATTACAAGCGTACCGAGCGTCAGCGTGCCGTGCTCTCCGCCATGGTAGCAAAAGCGCAGAAATCCAGTCTGCTGACTTTAAACAGCCTGATTAATGAGGTGTTAGGCGACATTGAGACCAATCTTTCCGCCACAGACATCATCTCTCTCGCCACGAAAATATTCAGTTATGATATGGGAGAGACCACAGGATTTCCGTTTAAAAAAGCAACACACACCTATGACAGCGTCGGCGATGTGGTTATTCCCTGTGATTTAGCCACAAACGTTACCACACTGCACCAGTTCTTATACGACGATACCAATTACACACCGTCCTCCACCGTCCAGGCAAACAGTGCACAGATTATCAACAAAACCGGATTCGGAGCAAACGACGGCTACTAAACCAAAAGAAAGGGTATCCTAAAGCCATTATGACTTTAGGATACCCTCTCTTTTTTCCTGCGCCTTATCCACATCAGCAGCAGAAATATCAGCACACATCCACCGGAAACGGAAGCTCCTAACACAAATCCCGGCGTCCGGTAGGTCAGAACAATCTCGTGGCTGCCTTCCTCTAAAGAAACGCTGATAAATCCCTCTCCAAAAACCTCCGGTTCTGTCTCTTTGCCGTCCACAAACAGTTTCCAGCCATCATCATTTGCAATGGAAAAAATCAGCCTGCCCGCTTCTTCCACCTGAATGTTTCCTGTAATCTTTGTATCAGAAAAAGAGGTCAGCTCCATGGTCTGGGCATTTAACGTCTGATAAGCCGCTTCCACCGCATCTAAGTTTAACTGGTATGCCGTGATATTCAGGCATTCCCCTTTTGTATTTTTAATCTGGATTTCATCCCCTGCATTACAGTACCCCAAATCCAGCGTATACCCATGGGAAACCTTCGTAAAGGATTTTGTCCTGCCGTCGCTTACTTCCTCCGTCACACTCTCCAACGTGGTTTTCTCATAGGTGGCGAAAATATAGGCATCCTCCGTCACCGGTATCGTAGAACCCCCTGCCTCTGAAACGGATGGAATTTCCGTCAGCATGGCATCCTCCGCCCCCAGGAGAAATGCCAGCTCATTCTGCGCCGTAATCTCCCCCATATCCTGATAATTCCAGGCAGATATCACCTCTTCCGGCATCATAAAGCCCAGAGGAAGTACATATTTATTCTCGTAAAGATAGGTGTCCCCGCTCTGCGCCACCAGGGTGCGAATCGGATTTGCCTCCTCCCCGTTATCGGCAATCACGTATTTTAAAGAAAGCATAGCGGAAAGCAGGGGCGTTGCCCCGTTGATACAGTAAAAATTCTTTCCGCCTTCCATTCCCATCGCCTGGTAAAAATGGCTGATATCCAGATTCATCAGGGAAGAAAACTGCGTTGCGGAACGGTAGCCCGACAATGCCGCATCATTTTTTGTCTTTCTCTCCAGTTCCTCCGTCCGGTAAAAGGAAATCCCCTGCTCCTCTGCCAGTTTTTCTCCCTCTCCCAGCACCTTCCGGTAGTCTTCGAGATTTTTGACATAGGAGGTTCTTCCCGTGGTGCTTAATCCTGTGAGGTTAAAGTTTAACAGCAGCTCCGCTAACATGGCAAAGCAGGCGGCTCCCATCATATAGCCTTTGACCTTCTCTTTTTTCAGATAATTTTTTTTCTGTCTCTTCGCCTTTTTCCCTTCCGGCTCCCTCAGATAATCCCGCGCCCAGAAATAAACCAGAAGAAGTACCGCATAGCCTGTCAAAAACACCATGGTAACCCATTTCGATGTCCCCTCTATCAGCTCTTCCTCCGAAAAATAATATGACAGTGCAAAAATCCCCGCCGTTATCAAAGCTGCCGCAGCCACGTGCCACAGACGGTTTCCCCGGAAATGACAAAAGGTCTCATAGGCAATCACCAACAGCAGAAACAGATACAAAAAACTCTGTCTCCCCGGCAGAGAATCCGGAAAATGAAAGCCATGCCAGATAAAATCCAGTATATTGTTCGCAAAACTTATCAGGAAAAATCCCACAAACAATCCGTAAGTCAGTTTCTTTTTCCATGAAATTTCCCGGTTGAAAAAGAACATCACAAGCAGCAGCACGGTAAAGATACCGCAGTAGAGGTTCGGCCAGTGCTCCCGCCCTGTATAGCCCTCCACCAGAACGGAATGCCTTGCCACCTCCGCAATTATGTTAAAATACCATTCCACCGTATCCGGAAAAGAGATGTGCTGGGAGCCGCTGCTGCTTAAAATAACCGCCTCCGGAATAATCAGCACCGCCCCGGTTCCTCCTGCTAACAGCGAATAGCCCGCAAACCGCAGCCAGGCTCCAATACCACTTTCCCTGTGCTCCATCCAGGTAAGGAAAAACCAGAACACCAGAAAAATGCAGACCATAATGGAAATATAATAGTTGCTTAAAATACACAGCGCCAGCGTCACATAGTAAAGCCCCGGCTTTTTCTCCTTTACCATTTTCTCCAGTCCCAGAAGAATCAGAGGCGCCAATGCCACACAGTCCATCCACATAATGTTCCAGGCATACGTCGCCACAAAAGCGGAAAGAGCATAGGCAGTCCCAAACAGGGAAATGGCAAAATGATTCGACTGAAAATGATATTTCAGATAGCACCCGAAGTTAAACCCGCAGAGGGCAATTTTAAGCACCACCAGAATTGTCATAAATTCTATCACAGAGCCCTGCGGGCAGAAAAGCAGCAGCCAGTTTAAGGGACTTGCCAGATAATAGGCGTAGAGGGAAACAAAATCCACCCCAAGCCCCACATTCCATGTATAAAAAATGCTCCCCCCTGTTTTTAGCTTGTGCATCATTTCCGTAAAAAACGGACAATACTGATGGTACATGTCAATATGTAAAATGCACCGCTCCCCAAAGGGATAGACCTCATGGCTGATACAAACCACAAGCACAAGGAAAAGAGGCAGCAAAAAAGCTGCCAGAAGCGGGATTCTTTTTTCCCAGATTACTTTTTTCTCATTTCCCTTCAAAATCCATACACCTCTTACTCTTTTTCATAATCAAACAACTGATAATACTGCAGGCGGCGGTACACGTCCATCGCCCCCTGTTCCTCCTTTGCAGAAGTCTCACTGCCATCCGCTTTCACCGTGCGCACCGCAGAAATCACCGGATATTCTTCCTTTAACTGTAATAAATAAGACTGGTAGGCGCTCACCGGCACGCCTGCCCGCTCTAACACCTCCGCCGCCAGGTAATTGGCACTGGTGTCCGCTCCCGTCTCCTCCTCGATATCATAGTTTGCCCACATCACATAGGGCACCTGATAGCGCAGCTTTAACTCATCCTCGCTGAGGTTATTCCAGGACATCCCGTTTTTTGAGAGAATGGTGGATGCCACCGTATCGCTGGGCTGATGGTCGCCGAAAAAGACGATCACCGTTTTTTCCTCCACATTGGAAAAGTAGGAAACCAACCGCTCCAAAGAGGCATCGGAGAGCTTTATTAAGGAAAGATACTGCCGCAGTGAAAAATTCTCCGAATCCGCCACCGTAATATCCGGCGTAAAATTCTCATAAGCCTCCTGATAACCACCGTGGTTCTGCATGGTAACATTGAAGGCAAACAGCGGCGTGCCCTCCTCCTTCGTCTCATAAAATTCAATCAGCTTATCCACGCAGCTGTCATCGCTGATATACTGCCTCACATAGCTCGGAAAAAGATAATCGTCCTTAAATACGCTGCGTTCAAAACCGAGCCACGGGTACACCGTATCCCGCTCCCAGCCGCCGGCGTTATAAGGATGGGTCGCCACGGTCTCGTAACCTAAACTTTGCAGATATTCCGGCAGCGCCGCCATTTCCCCGGTAATATACTGCTGATAGGGTATGCTTCCCTGGGGAAGAAACGCCATGGTATTTCCCGTGAGAAACTCAAACTCCGTATTCGCCGTATTTCCACCGCAGACAGAAACGTTTAACATTCCCGTCACCGTGTTTTCTGCGCCGTTTTGCAGGCTGTGCAGGAAGGGCATATAATCCTCATTGGTCTCAAAATCCCCCAGCACTGACAAATCCGAAAAAGCTTCGTTCATAACCACAATAATATTCGGCAGCTCCTCCGGCACCTCTCCCCTGTCCTGTTCCTCATATTCCGCCAGCACCGCCGCCGCTTCCGCCGCCTGATAGCCTGACGGTTTATCTATGGACATATACGCCAGATTCATCACAAAGGTCACCGCAATACCGTCAACATTCGTCATATAAACCGGGGTG
>JAGAIK010000014.1 GCA_017626625.1 Roseburia sp. | reverse complement strand
TTTAAACAAAGATTTAAGCTATGGAATCTCTGATGAATATTCTATCAGTCCGCAGGATTTTAAGATTGATAATTGGAAATATCAGTTAGTCATACACAAAGGATTTAATCATGAAGGTATACCGGAAAGGCTGGATGATAAATTTTTTGAGCCTACACCGAATGAGATTTCAGCGTTAAAGGTTTTTGCATTAAACAAGGGTGAGTATTGTGCGCATTGCGGTGTATGGTATACAAAAGGTGATACGGCATATATAGAGCCTGTTGTGACTGTACCGCAGCATAGAGAACGCGGATTGGCAAAGGCAGTTATCTATGAGGCTGTCAGAAGAGCAAAAACTTTGGGGGCAAATCGGGCAACTGTTCTTTCAGACCAAGCCTTTTATTATAGAATTGGTTTTGAATGTTCATCAGAAGTGTATTGTTGGAAAAAGTAAGTCAGGAAAAGTTAGAGGAATAGAGAAGAATGGAAAAACGAAGAACACCCGGACAGAAAGAAAAGGAAAATAGAAAGAAAAAGCAGCAGGGTGAAAAAAGAATGGATAAGACGGAGGCAGCAGGAAGGGCATTTTTATCCGATGATGCCTGCCCTTATGCAAAAAAATGCGGCGGTTGCGATTATCAGGGGATTCCCTACGAAAAACAGTTAGAGGAAAAACAGAAGCTGGTGCGGAAGAATGTGGGAGCGTTCTGTAAGGTTCAGCCGATTATTGGCATGGAGCAGCCCTATCATTACCGGAATAAGGTTCATGCTGTTTTTGATATTGTAAAACGGGGGTATTCCTCCGGCAGTAAGAGAGGATATTCCTCCGGTGTGAAAAAAGGATATTCTTCCGGTGCGAAGAAAGGATATTACTCTGGTGCAAAAGGGGAGGAGAACAGGGAAAAGGAACCTCACGGAGGAAACGTTTCGATGGCTCCGGGGACGATTATTTCCGGCGTTTATAAGGCGGGCACCCATGAGGTGGTGAATATTGATTCCTGTCAGATTGAAGACGAACTGTCCGGCGCCATTATCCGTGATATTCGGGGGCTGCTGCGGTCTTTTAAGATTAAGACTTATGATGAGGATACCGGATATGGGCTGCTCCGTCATGTATTGGTACGCAGAGGATTTCATACCGGAGAGGTGATGGTGGTGCTGGTGCTTGGTTCGCCGATTCTGCCCTCGAAAAATAATTTTGTGAAGGCTTTGCGGAAACTGCACCCGGAAATAACCACGGTTATTGTGAATGTGAATGATAAGAAAACCAGCATGGTGTTGGGAGAGCGGGAGACGGTGATTTATGGAAAAGGTTATATTGAGGACACCCTCTGCGGGTGTACGTTTCGTATTTCGCCGAAGTCCTTTTACCAGGTGAATCCGGTGCAGACGGAGCTGCTCTACGGGAAAGCGATGGAGTATGCCGGGCTGACGGGAAAAGAGACGGTGGTGGATGCTTACTGCGGGATTGGAACCATTGGGCTGATTGCGGCGGGAATGGCGAAGGAGGTTATCAGCATGGAGCTGAACCAGGATGCGGTGCGGGATGCCATTGTCAATGCGATGCGCAAACAGATAAATAATGTGCGGTTTTATCATGCGGATGCCGGGAAATTTATGGTGGATATGGCGGCGGAGAAAGGCAGGGGGAAGGTAGACGTGGTGTTTATGGACCCGCCGAGAGCCGGGAGCGATGAGGCGTTTTTGTCGTCGGTGGTGAAGCTGTCGCCGAAGAAGGTGGTGTATGTGAGCTGCAATCCGGAGACGCTGGCACGGGATTTGAAGTATTTGACACGGCATGGGTATGAGGCGGTGGAGTGTACGCCGGTGGATATGTTTCCTTGGACGGGGCACGTTGAGTCAGTAATTCTGATGCAGTATTGTGGAAATGAGAAGAAATAGACGGGTTTGACCACAAGATGTTGTGGTTTGAGGGCAAAAATTGGAGCGAAAATTGACCAGTTTTTGCCCTATTTTTTTGCCCGTTTTTATAGATGCATAGTATTCACCAAAAGGCGTGTACGGGTAAAAAATGGGATTTGGGATGGTTTGAGGAAAAAATGAGGCAGGAAAAATACTTTTTAAGAAGGAGACATAAGGAATGGTGGATGCAAAAGAAGAGGATTTTGAACTGGTAGTGCTTGATGATATACCGGCTCTGTTTACTAACAGCCGGGTAGACAGGGGCAGTATTCCGGATGGAGCTTACTGTTATGATG
>JAGAIK010000167.1 GCA_017626625.1 Roseburia sp. | reverse complement strand
TGCCCCAGCGGCACCACTTCCACCGGCTCGCAGGTCATCAATTCTCCGTCTGCAAAAACCTCATAGGTTTCCGGGTCTACCTCTATCTTCGGGCAGTAGCTGTTTCTCACCATATCCTTTTTTCCAATGGTTCTGGTATTTTTCACAGGCAGAAGCTTCTCCCCTGATATCTTCAATTTTTCCGCCAGCCCGTCTGCGATAGCTGCTTTCGTCACAAACACCTTGGATAAGGTATTACAGCAGGAACCGAAACCACCGTACTGCGGTTTGTACAGCAGCGGCTCTCCCCATGCCACGGAGGCGTTGGCATCTCCGCAGGGCGCCCATGCCAGAAAGCCGGATTTTAATACCATTTCCGGTTTGCTGCCCAAAAAGCTGCTCTTCCAGATTACGATATCCGCTATCCTTCCCGGCTGCAGGGAGCCTACATATTCGTCAATTCCAAAGGTAACTGCCGGATTTATGGTATATTTGGCGAGATAACGGAGCACCCTCTGATTGTCATTGTCTCCGGTTTCTTCCGGCAACGGTCCTCTCTGCTGTTTCATCTTTGAGGCAAGCTGCCAGGTACGGAGCACCGATTCTCCCACGCGTCCCATTCCCTGGGAATCCGAACCTATCATGCTGATGGCTCCCAAATCGTGAAGCACGTCCTCCGCCGCTATGGTTTCTTTCCGGATTCTGGAATCCGCAAAAGCCACGTCCTCCGGCACCGACGGATTTAAGTGGTGCGCCACAAAAATCATGTCCAGATGTTCGTCCACCGTGTTTACCGTATAAGGATTGGTGGGGTTGGTGGAGGAAGGTAGAATATTGGGCTCGCCGCAGATTTTAATAATATCCGGCGCATGACCGCCGCCCGCTCCCTCGGTATGGTAGGCGTGCATGGTTCTTCCGCCGATGGCGGCAATGGTGCTCTCCACAAATCCGGATTCATTTAGGGTGTCCGTATGTATCTGGACAGAAAAATCCATTTCGTCCGCCACAGAAAGACAGGTATTGATAACCTCCGGCGTCGCCGCCCAGTCCTCATGGATTTTCATTCCAATCGCCCCGCTCTTTGCCTGGCTGCGGATTGCCTCCGGCACACAGGAATTTCCTCTGGCAAGCTGCCCGATATTGATGGGAACATTTTCAAAGGACTCAATCATATTTTTCAGGTTAAAAGGTCCCGGCGCCTCGATGCTTAAGGTCTTTGCCCCGCAGCCCCCGCCAATCATGGTGGTAAGCCCGTTGCTTAACGCCTCCCATGCCTGGTGAGGAGATTCAAAATGGACATGTACGTCAATTCCCCCTGCCGTGGCAATCCAGCCCGGATCCCCGGTGATAATTTCTGTCTCCGGACAGATGACTAACCCCGGTGTAATATCCATGGTGTCGGGGTTTCCTGCTTTTCCGATGCCTACGATTTTCCCGTCCTTAATTCCCATATCCCCCTTGATGACTCCAAGCACCGGGTCTAAGAAAATCATGTTGGTAATCACAAGGTCAAGTCCGCCCTCCGCAGCGGTAACACCGGGCTTTTGCCCCATGCCGTCACGGCAGGATTTTCCTCCGCCTGCGATAACCTCGTCCCCGTAATGCCCCTCGGCATAATCCTTCTCAATCTCTATCACCAGTCCTGTATCCGCCAGATGTACCTTATCCCCGGTGGTGGGACCGTAAATGGTTGCATATTCCTCTTTTTTCATTTTGTATGCCATTTTATTACACCTCCTGCATAAATCCTTTTTCCTTCGCCCGCTCCATAGCCTGCCTCTTTACTTCCTCGTCTGTCACACAGCCATTGGTCAGCCCGTTAAACCCACGCATTATCTGATTTCCCGCATATTCCACCACGGTCACTCTTTTTTCTTCCCCCGGCTCAAAACGCACCGCCGTTCCCGCGGGGATATCTAAGTGCTTTCCAAACGCCTTTTCCCGGTCAAATTTCAACGCCTTATTTACCTCAAAAAAATGATAATGTGAGCCTACCTGAATTGCCCTGTCCCCCAAATTAGAGACAATCAGCTCCGCCGTCTCCCTGCCTTCATTTAAAATAATTTCTTTCCCATTGGG
>JAGAIK010000166.1 GCA_017626625.1 Roseburia sp. | reverse complement strand
CGGGACATGAAGAGTATACAAGAAACATGGCGGTGGGGGCTTCTTTTGCATCCCTTGCCGTTATTCTGGTGGATGCGAGCCAGGGAGTTCTGGTTCAGACAAGGCGTCACTCCAGAATTTGTTCCCTGATGGGAATTAAGCATTTTGTATTTGCGGTCAATAAAATGGATTTGGTACATTATGACCACCAGAGATTTCAGAAGATAGAAAAGGATATCAAAGTTCTGATGGCGGAGTTTGACTATGCCACCATGAAAATTATTCCGGTATCTGCCACGGAGGGAGATAACATTACCAAACGTTCCGGTCAGATGCCCTGGTATGATGGAGAGCCCCTTCTTACTTACTTAGAGAATGTAGATGTGACAGAGAAGGAAAATGAAAAAGGATTTTCCATGCCGGTACAGCGTGTCTGCAGACCGAATCGCAACTTCCGCGGTTTTCAGGGGCAGATTTCTTCCGGAAGCGTTGCGGTGGGGGATACCGTTACCGTACTTCCGAGCGGAGAGACGGCGAAGGTAAGCCATATTTTAGAGACTGACCGGGAAGTGGAGAAGAGCAGTAAGGGACATGCCGTTACCATTCAGTTGGATACGGAGATTGATGTATCCCGTGGCTGTGTGATAGAGAAGGACTATGAGCTATATACAGGCTCCATGTTTAATGCCTCCATCCTCTGGATGGATGACAGCAATTTAGTGGCAGGAAGAAATTTCTGGTTAAAGATTGGAACACAGCAGGTTCCTGCTACGGTTATGCGGATTAAATATAAAACAGATGTGAACACCGGTGCGGAAGTTTATGCAGAGAGCATATATAAAAATGAGATTGCATTCTGCGAAATAAGCGTGGGCAGTCAGATTGTTTTTGATAAATTCGGAAATAACAGAGAGTTAGGTTCCCTGATTCTCATTGACCGTATCACCAATATGACATCTGCCTGCGGTGTGGTGGTGCGTCCGTTAGACAGAGGCAGAAGCGTTACCTGGCATAATATGGATATCACAAGGGAGCTTCGTGAGAGCCAGTTAGGACAGAAGGCAGTGACGGTATGGCTGACAGGACTTTCCGGTGCGGGAAAATCCACCATTGCCAATGAATTAGAAAAGCGTCTTTTCACCATGGGAAAACATACGATGCTCTTAGATGGAGATAATGTCCGTATGGGGCTTAACAAAAATCTTGGCTTTGATGAGAGAGACAGAATTGAGAATATCCGCAGAATTGCTGAGGTTTCCAAGCTGATGAATGATGCGGGACTGATTGTTCTTACTTCCTTCATTTCTCCGTTCCGTCAGGACAGAAGAAATGCAAAAGACATTATTGGAGAACGTTTTGTGGAAGTATATGTCAACACTCCGTTAGAAGAATGTGAGAGGCGGGATGTAAAGGGTCTTTATAAGGAGGCAAGAGCCGGAAAGATTGCAAACTTTACCGGAATTTCCAGTCCTTATGAGGTGCCGGAAAATCCGGATGTCATGGTGGACACCAGTGCACACACGGTGGAGGAATGTGTGGATATTATATTAAAGGAATTAGAACCTTATCTTGGAGAAAACTAGCGAATGTGTCACTGCACCAGGAGAATGATATTTCGGGATGAGCTGTCTGAATATTTAGAAAGAATAGAGTATACAACATGAAAGAGTATGTCAGATTTTTGGGTTCTATTGCCAGAATCGGATGTATCGGCTTCGGCGGTGGAAGTGCATTGATTCCAGTAATCGAAGAGGAAATTGTCAGAAAACAAAAGCTGGATACGAAAGAGAATATAGACAAAGATGTGGTTGTGGCGAGCATTACCCCGGGAGCGCTTCCGGTAGAAATAGTCGCTTCCATAGGAAGACGGTGTTTCGGAACCCGGGGGATGATAATGGCGGCTGTGATGATGGCGCTGCCGGGAGCCTTTGTTACGATTCTCATGATGACGCTGCTCTCGGTGATGCAGTCGGATTTGCTGTCTGTGATTGAGATAGGCTCTGTGGGAGTGTCGGCATTTATCATTTATCTGTTGGTAAAATATGTGGCAGATGTGGTGAAAACCTGCCGAAAAGAGAGCAAAATCCGGGAGAAAAAAGCCATTTTGCTGATGGTGGTGGTGTTTATTCTGGTATGCGGGAAGAATGTTTATAAAATTTTCGGCATCGAAGGAACGCCGCTGTTTGCCCTATCTACCGTAGAAATTTTGGCTTTGGCTTTTTTCTGTATGTTTTATTCGAGAAGTAATTATAATGTGAGAAACGTTACAGTGATGCTTGTCCTGGGAGCCATTTTTCTTTTGGGAAACGGCAAGGCACAGATGATTTCCAATGCCTATGTAATTCAGGCAGTACAGATATTGATGTTTTTGCTGGCTGTCTGGGGTGTTTATCAGAATGGCAAGGAGAAAAAGTGGAAGTTTTCCGGTGAAAAAAAACAGATTTTCAGGGAGGCGGCAATCTGGCTGATACTGCTTGGCGTTTTTAGTGTTTTGGCAGTGCTGGCAGAAAGAGGAGCCATTGTTTTTATCGGAAAGGGGTGCTTGTCTGCATTGATGTCCTTTGGCGGCGGGGATGCTTATCTGACGATTGCAGACGGCTTGTTTGTGGAGAGCGGAATGATTACGGAGCACCAGTATTACAGCCAGATTGTTCCGGTGGTAAATGTGCTTCCCGGCTCTATTCTCTGTAAAACCCTGGCTGGTGTTGGGTACTATATTGGTTTTAACACCACCGGTAGTGCCCTGACCGGCATTATTTTTGCGGCGGCGGGATTTGTCAGCAGTATCGCCGTTTCCTGCGGTTTCTTTATGCTGATTTACCGACTCTATGACAGTCTGCAGATGCTGTGGGCGTTTCAGATGGTCAGCAGATGGATACGGCCGATTATTGCGGGTATGCTGATGAACATTGTATTGTCGCTGGCGAGTCAGTGCATGTCGGTTGTCAATGTATATGGAGGAATATCCGGTTGGTTCGTACTGCCGATACTTCTGGCTCTTGCACTGTTAAATGCCTGGGTGATAAAGAAATGGAATGTATCTCAGGTATGGGTGCTGGTATTTAACATTCTTCTGGCAGGAGGCCTTTTATATTTATTGTAGAGTGGGGACAGGAAACTTTGGAGTTTCCTGTTTTTTATTCTTTAGAAAATCTTAAGATTGTTTTTACCACATATTTACGGCTCTTATCAGATGTTTATCTGTGGTACAATAAAAAACAGTGAAAAAAGAACTATAAAAAGCACAAGAAGGAAGAAAAAACATGAGAAAGAGATTACTGACAGTGATACTGGCAGTTTGCCTCGCAGCCACGTCCATGCCTTTGGACAGTACGGCATACGCAGGCGAAGTCAGGGAAGAACAGGTGACGTTGGCTGACAGTACGGCAGGCGCGCCGGAGAAGGCGGGGGCTGCCGGAGAAGCGGCGGAAAGTACGGAAACAGAGAATGGCGGGACGGAAGGGAAAGCCGGAAGCACGGGAACTCAGGAAAACATCGGAACAAGTGGAGAAACTGAGTATTCAGATGAAGTTGGAGCAGAAACGCAAGGCGCCGGAGAAACCGCTGGGAATACGAGTACAGAAACCAACGTGACAGTGTCGCAGAACGACGGGGAGAAAATCGCCGGAAATACAGAGACAGAGGGCATCGAGGCGCAAATCCCGGAAACCACAGAGACAACAGACCCTGCGGAGACTGAGGCAGAGACCGAAAGCCAGAACCCTGTAGAAACCGACGGAGGTACAGTTCCTGCGGAGACTGAGCCAGAAACCGAAAGCCAGAACCCTGCAGGAATCACCGAGACAGGAACGGGAGAAACGGAAACTGCGTTAGAGGAAGGAACCGAACTGGAAGAAGAAACCGAAAGCAAGGAAGAGGCTTTAGAACTTCCGTTAAACTTTGTCATGCTGGAGTCGGATTATCTGGAAGCTCCTGCAAAGCAGAACGTGGTGGCAAGTATCGGAGACGGTACAGTAGACTTTAAAAAGCTGATTCTTACATATAAAAATGTAACCACCGGGGAAAGCTTCGAGACCGCATCCACAGCTTTGGCGGAAGATATGGCGCTCTTTTCCATGGATTTTTCGGAAGAAAACAAAAACGGCGTGTATGAGCTGACAGGGATTTCTTATGAGACAGATACAGCCCGTGGAACCATCGGATTTTCCGGTCTGGACATGCAGGTAACCTTCGGTGTGGGAACTGCCGTGGAGGCAAAACCGGACCAGATTATCAGTGAAGAAGAACCGGGGACGGCAGCCGATTTAGACGTGGATGTGATTACCATGGACGAAAACGGCAATGTGATATCAGAAGAAAGCTCTAAAGGTATGGCAGGGCTGGCAAACAGCATGAAGTATGCCAGCGGCGGAAACAGGGTAATCGTGTTAGATCCGGGGCATGACAACACCCATAGCGGGGCACATCAGAACGGAGCCGCAGAGGAGACCCTGGTGCTGAAAATCGCTCAGTACTGTAAAGCGGAATTAGAGACGTATGCCAATGTG
>JAGAIK010000165.1 GCA_017626625.1 Roseburia sp. | reverse complement strand
TGAGGTTATTCTGCTCCTTCAAATCTAACAACAGGTTGATAATCTGGGACTGGATGGACACGTCTAATGCGGATACCGCCTCGTCACAGACCACAAATTTGGGATTTACCGCAAGGGAACGGGCAATTCCGATACGCTGTCTCTGTCCGCCGGAGAACTGGTGCGGATAACGGTGGATAAAATAAGACGCAAGTCCGCATTTCTCCATAATCTCCATAATATAATCCTGCATCTTCGGGTCGCCTTTTTTGAACATGCCGTGCGCCTGAAGTCCTTCCCCGATAATCTGTCCCACGGTCATTCGTGGATTTAAGGAAGAATAGGGGTCCTGGAAAATCAACTGCAAATCTCTTCTCAGATAACGCATTTCCGCATCCGTCAGATTCGCAAGGTTGATTCCGTTGTCCTTCTGGCTCTCATACTCGTCAAACTCCGGACTCTTTGAGCAGTTGTCACGGATTTTCTGAATCTCAGCCAGTTCTTCCTGCACTTTTTTCTCTAATTCGGGAATACGGCTCTTTAACTGAGAAATTTTATCCGCACTCTTCCCATTTTTCTCAAGTTCCTCCGCCTTTGCGTTGATTTTACGGATTTCCTTCATGGCAAGATACTCTGCGGAATAATGTTTTCCCGCCTCGGCAAGTTCATGGTCTGTCAGGGTATAAAGACCGCCGATTAACGCTGTAATATCCAGCAAATCATTCTTTGCCTCGCTGTCTAACTCTGAAAAATGTTGTTCCGCCGCTTTCTTTTCAATTCCCTCCGGCATCGCCTCATAATCTTTGCGGGCTTTCTCTGCCTTAGCACGAAGCTCTTCGCATTTTTTCTTTTTTTCGGGAAGATTTTTGAAAATCTCTTCCACATATTTTAAATCAAAATCCTCTACGGTACGTCCGTAATACACGGTACGACCGCCGGTCTGGCGGTAAAGCTGGAGCAGGGTTCGTCCCAATGTGGATTTCCCGCAGCCGCTCTCCCCCACAAGACCAAAGGTTTCACCTTCATAAATACTTAAACTGATGCCGTCGTTCGCCTTTACGTAAGCCTGCGGTTTTCCCACCTGCTTCTTACCGACGGGGAAATACTGTTTTAGATTGGAGATTTTTAATAATGCCTTTTGTTCGTTACTCATGAATTTCTCTCCCCTTTCTTCGGATAAAAGCAGCGCACCTTATGCCCCGGCTCTATGTCCACAAGCTTTGGCTCTTCATTTTTGCACTTCTCCGTACAATATTTACACCTGGGGGCAAATTTACAGCCCTTCGGCAAATCTAACGGATGGGGAACCGCTCCCGGAATTGCCTCTAAACGGACGCCGGTAGGGGTATCAAGTCTTGGGATGGAGTAAAGCAGTCCCTCCGTATAAGGATGAAGATACTCGCTCTCCCCGAAAATCTTGCGAACCGGAGACATCTCCACCACCTGTCCGCAGTACATTACCGCCACATCATCCGCCATCTCATTAATAACACCCAAATCATGGGTAATGAAAAGAATCGACGTTCCCTTTTCCTTTTTCAGCTCATTCATCAGTTTCAAAATCTGCGCCTGAATCGTCACATCAAGGGCTGTGGTGGGCTC
>JAGAIK010000164.1 GCA_017626625.1 Roseburia sp. | reverse complement strand
GATACCACAGCGCCGGAGATTAAGATTGAGGGCGTGGAGGACCATTCCGCCAACAAGGGGACGGTGGCGCCCACCATCCGGTGTGAGGATATCAATATGGACGGCGGCAGTTTTTCGATACAGCTCACCGGTGCAAACCGCGGGAAGACAGCCTTCGAGAGCACCAGAAGCGTCAGCGGAAACAGCCTGTCCGTTTCCATGGCGGACTTTTCCTACCGGGCGGACATGGATGATTTATATACCTTAGAGGTAGGCGTGGCAGATGAAGCGGGAAATGAGACGGTAGAATCCATTCTGTTTTCCGTCAATCGTTTCGGTTCCGTCTACATCTTAGAGGATGCCACCAGGAATTTAATGGACAAATTCTACACCAACAAGGAGCAGGATATTGTCATTACCGAGGTGAACGTGGACACCCTGCAGTATGCGGAAATTGATTACAGCTTAGACGGGGACATCGTTACCCTGCAGAAGGGCACCGATTATACCGTCACCAGCAAGACAGACGATGCCAGTTGGAAAATGTATGAATACCGTATCAAAAAGGAGAATTTCACACGGGAAGGCAGTTACGTGGTATCCGTTTATTCGGAGGATTTGGCACAGAATAAATCCAGCAACAAGGCAAAGGGAGAGGAACTTTCCTTTGTGGTGGATAAGACGGCACCTTCTATCGTAGTTGCAGGTGTGGAGAACCATGGTCAGTACGTGGATGCCAGACGGAATATTACGGTGGACGCTCAGGACAATCTTCTGCTAGAGCAGGTGGAGGTATATGTGGGAAATGAAAAGAGAGAGGCGGCAGGACAGCAGGAACTGATGGACAGCAACGGACAGCTCCATTTATCCGTGCTCAGTGCAAACCGTCCCCAGCAGCTTTATGTGGTGGCGAAGGATGCGGCAGGAAATGAAGCGAGAACGCCAAACATTCAGTTTTTGATTACCAGAAACCTGTTCGTGCAGTGGTACAGCAATCTGCCGCTCTGTGTGGGAAGCACAACGGCGACAGTCAGTGCGGCGGGCTTCGTATTGTTCCGCAAGAGGTTTTTCTTTCAAAAGCTGCTGCGGAAAATTTAAGCACAGACTTAAGTCCGGATATCGGCAGGATTAGGACACAAAAGGTGTGTGCTCATGGAGGTAAAGGTTGAAAAAATCATATATCGGAATTTTTTCAACCCCAAGTTTGTGCGCACACACCCAAACTTGAGATGCACAAAAAGCGTGTGCTCATGGAGGTAAAAAATGAATCGATTGAGAAAACAGATGAGCGCCGTTTTTTTGGGAATGGCGGTGATGTTTTCTTCCGTACAGCAGGTGGGAGCGGCGAATATGGGCTCTGCACCTGCTTTGGCGGATACAGAGGAAGAAACAGGAAATACGGAAAATACCGGGTTAGAGGAAGTGAAGGACAGTGTGGTACAGATTGTCACAGAGTATGTGGCGGATGATGGCATGTCCTATATTTTAAAGAGCGGCAGCGGTTTCCTCATTGGAGAGGGGACCGTGCTGACAGACTATGAACTGCTGGCATTGACCGAAGAAGAAATGGCGGCGGCGGAGGTATACTTAAGTGGAGAGCTGGGTGTGCCCGTCAGCTTTAGCGAGGTGGAGGGAGCTAAGACCATCGCCACCCGGCTTGGGGTGGTGATGTACCGTGATGTGGTGCTTTCTGCGGAAATCAATCCTTACAGCAGCAGGGAAATGCGCCTTGGAATCCTGAATTTAAGTGAACCCTTAAGCCGCAGCACGGCGGTCTTAGGGGACAGCAGCACTGTGAGCAGCGGAAGGGAACTGTATGCCATAGGTTATAAAACGGTAGCGGTGATGCTGCCGGGAGAAGATGCGGCGCGGCTTTCCCAGCGGGATATCAAGGTCAGCCAGGGAACGGCAGGCAGCGCAGTGACGGAGGCAAATTTAATTTATTTAAGCCACGGAGCGAAAATCAGCAAAGGCTTAAGCGGCGGTCCTACCGTAGATGAAAACGGTCTGGTGGTGGGCATGAATTTCTATGGAGGCTTTGGGGACGGCTCCTACCGCACGCTGGCAGTGAATGAGATGAAGGAGCTTTTAAAAAGCTGTGAGATTCCCTACCAGGAATCAGGGCTGTCCTCTATCTCGGCAGAGGATATTGCGGAAGCCAGGGAGCCGGAGGCAGGGGCAGACACGGAGCTTTTAGACAATTATATTTTAAATTACAGCCTCATAGAAAAGAGCGGCTACACGGAGGAATCCTACCGGGTATTAGAAGAGGCGTTAGCTGAGGCTAGAAATATAAAAAGTGACAGGAATGCCACGGAAGAAGAGGTAAATCATGCAGTAGAACAGCTCAGTACCGCAAAGGCGGGGCTGGTGCCCAAAAAGAACATAAACTACCCGTTTTTGATTACCCTTGGAATTTTGATTCTGGCGGTGATTACCGGGCTGGTATTCTATATATTGAAGTTAAAAGGCATTCTGTTTCAAACAGCGGAGCCGGAGAAAATAGTAACCTTAGAGGAAATGAACTTAGCGGCAAAGAGGGAGCCGGAGATTGTCATGCCAAAGCCGAAAAACAGCGGGAGCTTAGGAAAAGGCGGGGAATCCGGCGGCTATAAAGAAACCACGGTGCTGGGTGTGGAAAATCCGGCGTTTAACGAGGGCACCGTGGTGTTAGGGAGTCAGCTTCCGGTTTTTGAGGCATATCTGCTTCGGAAAAGCAACGGGGAGAAAATCCGGGTAAACGGAAATGAATTTTTCATAGGAAAAGATAGGAGCCGTGTGTCCTACTGTATTTCCGATAATCCCTCCATCAGCCGCTGCCATGCGAAAATAGAGAACAGAAATATGAAATATTATCTGTCCGATATGCAGTCCACTAATTTTACCTATTTAAACGGAAGAATTGTGGCAGCAGGAGAAGAGGTGGAGTTGAAGGACGGCGACAGCCTCCGGTTTTCCAACGAAGAATATTTATTCAGTATCAGAAAAGGGGACTAATATGTCAATCTTACGCTCAGACGGCGCTATCATTGTATACGAGGCGGTTCTTGCTGCGGGACTTTTTGCAAATTCCCTGCGGTTTTACCGGAAAAATAAAAAGCTAAAGGAAATGGTTTCCTTACAGAAGGACAGAATCCGCGAGGAAGAGTTAGACGCAAAGTTGCAGAACAGTATTTATATGGAGAGAAACGCCAAAAGCGACAGTAAAAATAATCCTTATGAGGTAAATTACCACGAGGAAGAGAATGCCGCCTATGAAAATGAAAAAGAGCACGTGAGTGTTCAGATAGAGGAATCCGGCAATCTTTCCAACAAAAAATATGTGATTCATGTGTTTGACCGGGTGAGAATCGGGCGGGACGACAGCAACAAAATTATTCTTAACGATACCACCGTAGCAGCCCACCAGTTGGAGCTTTTACGAGTGGGAAAAGAATTGTTTGTGAAAAACTTAGATGAGAACGTCAGTGTTGTGTTAAAGAGAAAACGGAGCCGTATTGCCCTGACGGGTATGGAAATCTGTTTAAAAGCGGGAGATGAGATTAGCCTGGGAAATACGACGCTGCGGCTTCGTATCATTTAGGGGAACCACAGAAAGAGGGAGGACGAGTTTATGGCGATGATGTTGTCGGTCTATACGGAAAATGCCTTTCGTGAGATACGTTTACCGATACAGAACAATTCAGACTTTGCATTAAAGCTGTATCAGAATGTGTTCGGTCTGGCAAAGGACGTGACGCTGAATTTAGAGGTGATTAACGAGGAATGGAAGTTTGCCACAGGAGCGGACTACAGTGTTTATAAGGGAAATGACAGCTATGAGGGGAAGGTGTTAAAAGACGAGGATGTGCTTTCCGTCTATACGGAAAACGAAGTGATTTCCGTGGTGGTAAAGAGCGTAGAGCAGTCTTTTTATTCCTTCCGGAAATTTTCCCTTGCAGGGCAAAAGAGGATTACCATCGGAAAAAAGGAAACCAATGACATCTGCTATGATTACGCAGGCTTAGTTTCCAGGGAACATGCCGTGTTAGAGCGCACCGGGGAAGGGATGGTTATCTGCAATAAGAGTGCCAACGGTATTTATGTAAATTCGAAACGGGTGAATGAAAAGCAGCGATTGAGATTTGGCGATTACGTCAGTATCATAGGGCTGCATTTCGTCTATCTGGGGGAAGTGTTAGCCCTTGATACCAGGGACGCCTCCGTGAAAATCAGCAGCGCCTTAAAGGAATATATCCCGGAGGAAACCGGAGGGAAGGTTTCTGAGGCGGCAGGTCATAAAACGGAGAAGGACGCCCGCATTCTGCTTCACCGTGCCCCAAGAAATATTGAAAAGATAGAGACGGAGGCGGTTTCCATTGAGCCGCCGCCGGGATTGAATCAGACAAAAAAGCAGCCCCTTATCATGACCATCGGTCCATCCTTTACCATGGCTCTGCCTATGCTGTTAGGATGTTTTTTAATGACAAGAGGCAGCAGCGGCTCCGGAATCAGCATGTATTCCGGTCTGGTGATGGCAGTTTCCTCCGCAGCAGTGGGTGTGGTATGGGCGCTGTTTTCTCTGCGTATACAGAAAAAAACGGAGCGGGAGGAAGAACTGCACCGATTTGAGGCATACGGGAGATATTTACAGCAGAAATCCGAGGAAGTGAAAGGGAAATACGAGAACAACATTCAGGCGATGAACTCGATGTACGAGAGCTCATCGGAGTGCCTTAAGTATATAGAAAACCAGAAGAAACTCTGGAACAGGAATCCCAGACATGCCGATTTTTTATACCCAAGGCTTGGCATTGGCAATCAGCCCTTTCAGGTGGAGATTGCCTGCGCACCGAAAAAATTTACGTTACATGAGGACAGCCTGGAGGAAAAGCCAAGGCTGATACAGGAAAATTTCAGGACGCTTTTCGACGTGCCGATTTGCGTGAATCTGTTAGAAAACCGTCTGATTGGTATTGTGGGCGGGGCGTATTTAAGGGGAGCTATCGAGGTGGTAAAAAATCTGACGGTTCAGATTGCCGCTAACAACTGCTATACGGATGTGAAAATGATTTACATTTATGACGGCAGCGTTTCCTCAAACCTGAACCGTTTTGACTTTGCCAAATGGCTCCCCCATGTCTGGTCGGAGGATAAGAAAATCCGCTATGTGGCGGCGGATAAAAATGAGAGCAGTGAAATTTTCTATGAATTAACCAAGGTATTCCGCCACCGGGAGGAAACGGGAAGTGCTAAGGAGGAGGGGACGAAAAAGCCCCACTTTGTGTTGTTTTTAGTAAATTCTGAGCTGATGGAGGGAGAGCTGATTTCCAAATATATTTTTGACATGCAGCATTATTACGGGCTGACCACCTTTATCCTCTCAGAACAGGTGGAGAGCCTTCCTAACTTCTGCGAGGTCATCATTGAAAATGATGAGGACTTTCAGGGGATTTATAATATTTCGGCGCAGAAAGAGAATAAGACCGCCATTGCCTTTGATGAGATTTCCGATGAGGAAGTGGATGCCTTTGCAAGAGAACTGTCCAATTATTATGTAAAAGAAGTGGAGACGGGCGGGGATATCCCCGGGGCACTGACGTTTTTTGACATGTTTGACGCAAAAAAACTGGAGGATTTGCAGGTGCTTGACCGCTGGAGGAAGAACCGCACCTATGAGAATATCCGGGGTATCATTGGACAGAAGGCGGGAGGCGCCCCCTGTTACTTAGATCTCCATGAGAAGTATCACGGCCCCCACGGTCTGGTGGCGGGAACCACAGGTTCCGGTAAATCCGAGACGCTGCAGACCTATATGCTGTCTCTTGCCATCAACTACAGCCCCGACGATATCGGGTATTTTATCATTGACTATAAAGGCGGCGGTATGGCGAACCTGTTCAACGGGCTGCCCCATCTGATTGGGCAGATTTCCAATCTGTCGGGGAACCAGGTGCACCGTGCCATGGTTTCCATCAAAAGTGAGAACCGCAGGAGACAGCGGGTATTTAACGAATACGGCGTTAATAACATCAACCTTTACACCAAATTGTATAAAAATAAGGAAGCATCCCTGCCGATTCCCCATCTTTTTATTATCATAGATGAGTTTGCGGAGTTAAAACGGGAGGAACCGGACTTCATGCGGGAGCTTATCAGCGTGGCGCAGGTGGGGCGTTCTTTAGGCGTGCACTTAATCTTAGCCACCCAGAAGCCCAGCGGAACGGTGGACGACAATATCTGGAGTAACTCGAAATTCCGCCTGTGTTTAAGGGTACAGGACAGGCAGGACAGTATGGATATGCTGCACAAACCGGACGCAGCATACATTACCCAGGCGGGACGCTGCTATTTACAGGTGGGAAATGACGAGGTGTTCGAGCTGTTCCAGTCGGGCTACAGCGGTGCCGCCTATGAGGAAGAAGAGGGAGAGAGCAAGACCGACATTGCCACCATTTATACCTTAAATGGTAAGGTGGACATGGCGGGCAGCTATGCGAAGATATCCAGGAAGGAAAAGGTACTCTGCGACTGGCTTACGGTGGTGCGGGAAAATCTCCTGGAGGCATTGGAACATCTGCATACCACAGCAGAGGAATGCTGCCGGAAAAAACAGCAGATGATGGCGGTAGTGGGGGAAATGTACCGCTGCTTTGGGAAAAATCACGTGGATTATCCCGAAAGTACCTATAATACAGCAAGACTGGAAGATTTTATCCGGTTATATGAGGCGGTGGAAGAGGGAGAAAACCAGATTTACCAGATGATGAAAACTGCTGCACTCCGGAACATCAAGCTGCCCCAGGCAAAGGAAAAGACCCAGTTAGACGCAGTGACGGAATATTTGGCGAAGGTGGCAAAGGAAAACGGCTATACCCATGAATTACAGCTCTGGATGCCTGTGCTGCCGGAGAAGCTTTATTTAGAGGAATTTGAGGAATACCGGAAATCTGCCTGGAAAAACGGTTCCTGGGCGGCGCCGGAGGAAGGCTTTGAGTTAGAGGTTGTGATGGGGCGTCTGGATGACCCGCAGAATCAGGCACAGATGCCGCTGCACTTAAATTTTGCGGAGGAAGGCCATTTAGCCATTTACGGTACCGTCATCAGCGGAAAGAGTACCAGCGTCCAGACCATCACCTATGCCCTTTTGACGAAATACAGCCCGGCACATCTCTGGTTTTACGGCATTGATTTCAGCAGCAAAATGCTCTCGGCATTTGAAGCCGCACCTCACTGCGGCGGCATGATGTATGAGGGGGATTACGAGAAGATATCCAAATTCTTCGTGATGATTATGGACATGTTAAAGGAGCGCAAGAAGATTTTAAAGGGCGGTAATTTCAGCCAGTACGCCCAGATTCACGGAATGGTGCTGCCGGCAGTGTTGGTTATCATTGACAACTTTGCGGCGTTCAACGAAAAGACTGCCGAGGCATATTTAGACGACATGATTGTCTTGTCCAAGGAAGGGGTCAGTCACGGCATTTATCTGCTGCTGACGGGAGGCGGCATTGCCATGGCGGACATTCCCTCCCGGTTAGCGGAGAATGTCAAACAGAACCTTACCTTAGAGCTGCAGGATAAATTTGCCTACACCGATGTGCTACATAACATGAAAATCGAGGTGCTGCCGGAGAGCGGCGTAAAGGGAAGAGGTTTAGCGGATACGGGAAACCAGATATTAGAGTACCAGACCGCATTAGCATTAGAGGCGTCGGACGATTACCAGAGGTTAGAGCGTATCAGTGATGTCTGTGAAGCCATGGCGGCGGCATGGAAGGAAAAGGCTGCCAAAAAGATACCGGAGATACCGGAAAAACCGGTGTGGTCGGAATTCCACATGTTAGAGGATTACAGGAGTCTCTTGGGGCGGCGTGACAGTCTCCCGGTGGGCTACCGGAAAGCGGACGCCATGCTTTATGCACTGAATTTAAGCGAGCTGTACTGTTACCTGATTACGGGAATGCCAAGAAGCGGCAAGAAGAATTTCTTAAAGGTGGTATTACAGGCGGCGTTAGAAAAAGAGGCGGAGGTCTGTATCATCGACGGACCCGCCGGATATTTAAAGGGCTATCAGGAGAGCGGCGTCAAAGCCTATGCCAGTGAGGAAGAGGAAATTTTCCAGTATTTTGGCGATTTGCTGCCGGAATTTGTCCGCAGGAATAAGATAAAAAACGAGCTGGTGGCGCAGGACGCAGAGGAAAGTGAGATTTTTGAACGGCTCAGTGAAGAGATGCCGATTTTTATCTTTATTTCTGAATTTGCCTGGTTTGTGGATATGGTCTACCGCTCGGAATTAGATATGCGGGGCTTTTTAGAGAATATCGTGGAGAAAGGAAGGCTGCACAATATCTATTTTATTGCGGAAATGAAGTTAGAGGAAATGTTAGATATCAGCCACCAGGAGCTTTACCGTCTGTTTGTGGGCTATAAGACAGGCATTCATTTTGGGGGAAATGTGGCGGAAAACCGAATTTTTAATTTTGACAGTATCCCTTATCAGCTTCAGGGCGAGGTATTAAAACCGGGAATCGGCTATACCGCAGGGATAATGAGCACAGATGTGGAGCAGGTGGTTGTGCCGATGGCAAAGCGGTGAGAAAGGAAAGCCGGTGCAGGGAAATATACACCCTCCCGGCATGGCGGTGAGAAAGGAGCAGGGAGACAGGAATGATATCAGTTCTGGTGTCAGAGAACAAGGAAAAAGAGCGGGAGCTTCTCATAGAGATGATAAAGCACGTGGCTGCCAAAGGGAGTGAAGAGCGGCTGGAATTTTTCTCCATGGGGGCGGTTACCGGGGAAGAGGAGGAGACGAAAAAGCCGGAAAAGTTAGATGCCGCCATTGTGGACGTGACGGAGGAGGAGGGGATTTCTGCGGCAAAGCTGCTGCGGAGGGAATACCCGGAAATCGAAATCCTCATTGTCAGCGATGATGCGGTTTCCCCTATTTTGTATCTGAATCCTGAAGTGCGGGCTGCTTCCCTGCTGCTTTTGCCGTTACAGAAGGAGATGACGGAGCAGACCATCGGGGAGTTTTTGAATCTTTTTGTGAAAATGGAGCGGGAGGATTGCTTTTACGTGGAGCAGAAGGGGGAGAAAAAGCGTCTGCCCTACCAGAAAATACGTTATTTAGAGGCAAGGGAAAAACGGGTTTATGTGAGAATGTTAAATGTAGAGTATGCCATTTACGATACCATCGACCATTTAGCCGCCGTATTTCCCCGGGAATTTATCCGCTGCCACCGCAGTTATGTGGTGAACTGTATTTATATAGAAAGAATCCGTTATGCAGATAATAGTATTCTGCTGACGGAAAATCAGATTATCCCTTTGTCCAGAAGTTATAAGACGAAAGTAAAAGAGGTGATGAGCCATGTATGATACAGAAGAAATTTTTTTCCTCACAGCGGCAGAGTACGCTGTGCTGTTAGCGGGAAAAGGCGTGAAGCGGCACTATACGCTGCAGGCGGACACAGAGGAATTAGGGGAAAAGGAAGTCTGCCTTGCCATGGGGCATTTGTACCAGACGGGGCTGATTGACAGTGACACAGAACAATTTTTTATTCAGGAGCCTTTAGACGGGCTGCTCACCACCATCAGGGAGGCGGAGCGGCTTCTTCTGGTGCGTTTCGGAAGGGCGGAAGACAGGGATTTCTGCTGCTTTCTCAGAGGGGAAGACGTGACCTTTTTAAAACTCAGCGTCAGGGACAGAAACTCCTATGAACTTTTGAAAAGTTCTAAAGCGGAGATTTCTGCGGAACTGGAAAAATGCTTAGAAAGCACGGAAAAGTATGAGCCGGTGTTAGAGGAAGAGGAATATTACCAAAGCCTTAAGGGGAGCAGGGAGAGTGTTACGAGAGAAATGATACGCAGATTTCACAATTTACTCCTGTCGGCGGAAGAGATTGCACCGGGGGAAGGGAAGGTAAAGGGGCGTCTGCTTATCTGCTTTTCGGAGCAGGGAATCGACTGCGGCGGAGAGCGAGATTTGGAAGTTATCAAGGGCAGGTTGAGGGAGTTTGTGGAAAAAGGAGAGATTTAAAATGGTGATGGTGGATATCTATTTCCCGGTGGTGGATTTTGTATATAATTTCCGGCTGGATGAGCACAGCAGAATTGACGCTCTTTTGCAGGAAATCAGCGAGATGATGTGCAAGAAGTATAAGAGTGTATTTGATAAGAACAAGGAAGACTATATGCTCTGCTCCTTAGACGGGGGAGGGATTTTAGAGAAAAACAGTACCCTTTCGGAGTATGGGATAAAAAACGGGAGTAAGTTGTTGATGGTATAAAATGGAGTTTCTTTTGCTAAGACGCCGCATGTAAGGCTGTGGGTTAAGTGAGATGAAATCAGGTTGTGGAGCAGTTGAGAGAGTGGGGTTATGAGAAAGAGAAGATTTGGAAAGGCGTGTGTGGCGCTGTGTTTGTTTGCTGCTTTGTCCGCAGGAAGCGCATGGTTTGCAGTACTGTCGGAGAAGAATGCGGAGTATGGAGCACTGTCGGGAGAAGGTACAGAGATTGCAACAGAACCGGAGGAACGCCCACAGGTAGACGAGCTAAGTACTGCAGAAATTCAACAACGGTTGGAAACGGATTTTGGAATCGGGGAAGTGGATTTAGCCGGAATGGAGCCAGAGACTGCAAGGGAGATTTAT
>JAGAIK010000163.1 GCA_017626625.1 Roseburia sp. | reverse complement strand
GGTTATGGATAGGCGGAACGAAGGAAGTTAGGACCCTCCGGAAATGTGAGGTGATCCTGGTAGACACGGGAGGTACGTCGCCGTAGAGGGAAGGGCATACACAAGGCCATGTAGAACGAAAAACAGAGACGTTTTACTTTATATACCCAAATACCGCTATTTTTGTACCAGATACTTAGAAATATCCATTTCCTTGGCTCATTCATCTGAGAGTAAACACTAAAAAATCCTTGATTTTTAAGGAAAAAACACTTGACTAAATAGGGAGGGAGATTATGAGAATATTAAGAAATTCTGCGCTGGTATTTAAGCTGGCATTTCGCTATGCACCGTGGAATGCGCTTCTTTTGATTCTGGGATTTTACATACCAGGCTTCTTCGGCGGTCTGCAGATTATTCTGGTACAGCGGGTAGTAGATGCGGGGCTGGCTTATGTGGCGGGAGAAGGGCAGAATGCGGGACACATGAGATGCTGAAAAACGCAGGCGGAGAGTACAGCAGGATATGGAATGAGCAGGCGAAGTGGTATTAAAACAACAGCCAGCTCGGGCCAGCTAAGACCGCTGCCGGCGTAGCTTTCTCCATTATTACAAATAATCAGCTGCTATTGAGGCTGAACTGTTACAGTCTAAATGACTATTTCTAAATAGTTATTGACTGCTTGAAAATGGAGGTGTTATAATTCTTTTATAATCTGGTTTCCATGATAATATAGTGATATGGAAATTCGAAAAGTATTTTTGATAGGAGGATGTTGCGAATGAAATCAAAACGAATTTTAAGCATTGTGCTGTGCTTTGTTATGATGCTGACAATGAGTCCAATGACGGTATTTGCAGGCACAGAAAGCGTTTCATTCCGTATGAGTGTTTCTATTGCATCGGGAACGACGACACCGGGACATTATGGAGTGGAATATCAGGTGGTAGATGCAGGAGGAAATTCGGTTCAGGGGGATAACTATTCCTATGGTTACAGCAATGGTAATTGGCCGGATAATATTTCTCTAAGTAATCTGGAAAGCAGTTATCAGGTGAAAATTACGGTCACTTCTGCAGGGCTGGGAGTCCGTCTGAATGGAGCAGATGTGACGAATGAAGGATGGCTTGATGGCAAAGTAATTTCCTTGACTGAACTAAATGACAGAAACTATGAGTTTGAACTTTTTGAGAGAGGTAACAATCCAAATCCCGGTGAAGGCACTGGTGGAGAGGTGGCAAATCCCGGTGAATTTTATTTTAACTGCCGAAGCGAGGCAGTTACCGGAGGCAGTATTTACTATAAAAAGGGTAATGCTGCTGATTTTACAAAGGTGAGTGAGGATGGTCAATACGGCGTAATTTCTCTTGGTGATGATGATACTTCGCTTACAATTAAGTTTGTCCCCAATACGGGCTATGAGCTAGATGCTACTCGTGGAGTAGAGCTGTTGGTTAATGGTACAAGTGTGAATAAAGACACTGGTAATAATGTAAACGACTATGTTTCTGAGGCAGGATATACTTTTAATTTGGGAACGATAGATAAGGGCGGCAAAAACATTTCACAGAGCAGCTTTGAATTGGTGTTTGGATTTGGAAGCGAGAATGGTGGCGGAACTGGAAATGTCGGACCGGAAGGACCGGGCGGACCACAGGGTAATACAGAGGCTACCATAAATTATTCGTACGAGGGTGAAGGTGCATGCATTGTTATTAATGGAAGTCAGCCTCAGGGCATGAGCGCAGAAAACGGACATGAAAACTCATTTAATATAAGATTTGATGCCAATGAAGAAGATACCCATGTGGATATGGAATTGGGTATTCTTTTCATTAACGCATTTACGGAGATTAACATAAATGGAACGGATTATTCCGATTTAATTCCGAAAACAGACGAAGAATTGGTTGAGGCGTTTAGTACGCAGAATACATGGGTAAAAATCAGGGTTCCAAGAAATCGTGAGAATGGCAAAGATGTCTATACGATTTCAACCAAGGCGGTAGAAGCATCACCGGAAAAGATAGCAGTCGGCAATTTCCTTTGGACATATGATGAAAATGAGAAGTATTTGCGTAATCCTGATGGAACCATTCAGAAGGATGAAAACGGAAATGACATAGTGAATGATGACTACATTGACCATGGTCATTTGGAGCTGATTGGCATTGATTATAATGGTAAGACCTACTCTGGCAGTGAACTTTCCGAGAAAATTCAAAGCGGAACAGCATTTGACTGGGGAGAGAATGAAGAGGATAAAATTCCTGTCAGGGGCGGCGCAACCCTGCCGGCAGGAGCAACAGTAACGGTAAAGCTGGTTCCTGAATATGGGTATCAGTTAACTGATTTTAGTATCAATGGCGGTTCATTTGGTGTCGGTGATGAACAATCTGTATTTAGCTTTGAGATTAAAAGAGGTAATTTCCATCTGGCCGCTCACTTTACTAAGGTTGAAGATGCAGTAAACGCAGTTTCTGACAAGGTAAAAGAGGGAACGATTGAACTTGGTGGTCAGGAAATTAATTCCGGTTCAGTGGTATTGTCGGTTGAAGATGTCACCCTGTCATCAGAACAGATTTCAAACTTTGAAGATAAAGCAGGCGAATATAGCATCTCCTCTTATTTGGACATCAATCTGAATCAGGTTATTTACAAGGGGACCGATAATGCTGACGATGCATGGAAGACGGAATTAAAGGAACTGAATAATAAAGCAGACATTACCTTGAAATTGGAACAAGGCGTTAATGGAAATGAAGTTGTCATAGTTCATGAGAAGCATGACGGAGATTTCGAAATCATATCGGCAACCTACAATGCAGCGACTAATATGATTGCATTCAAGACAGATAGCTTTTCAAATTATGCGATTGCAGTAATGGATATGTCTGATGTGCCTGATGTGCCTGATGTGCCTAATGTGCCTAATGTGCCTGATGATTCTGATGACTCTGATGACCCTGATGAGTCAGCAGAGCCGGAAACAAAATCTGATTCAAGCAATACTGCAGAAAAAATAATACTTACTAAAACTGACGGTAGTGTTGCCAAGGATGAATGGGTAATGAAGAATGGCAAATGGTATTATGCTGGAGACAAAGGTACGGCAGAAACCGGCTGGTTTAAGGATGAAAGTAGTGGAAAATGGTATTATCT
>JAGAIK010000162.1 GCA_017626625.1 Roseburia sp. | reverse complement strand
TGGTAAGTGACGCTGTTGCCCTCCCGGTTTCCGCCGGGGCTACCCTCTGCGTCAGCATTTATTTTTCCGATTTTACCCTGCTGCAGTCCGCTGTGCTGATTACCGGACCCCTCTCTAAGGGGTATTTTTCCATCGGGGATGTAACTGTCTCCGGGAAGCTTCCCTTAGACACCACAAAAAGTACGAACTGGTTTTACTTTTTAAGCAATATTGATATTTTAACCTCCCAGGAAAACCATGCCGTCATCTGTTACGGGGATTCCATCACCGCCCAGTCCTGGCCGGATTATCTGACACTGCGGACAAGGGAGCTTGGGGGCGGACACACTTCTATTATCCGCCGGGCTGCCAGCGGCACCAGAATTTTACGGCAATATAAATGTATTACCTATGATTCTTATGGCTTAAAGGGGAGCAACCGCTTCTGCCATGAGATTCCCACCGCCGGGGCGGACACTCTGATTATCCAGCAGGGTATCAACGATATCATTCATCCTGTTGGTACGGAGGTAAATCCTTTCCGTCCCATGAGCGATTTGCCCACCGCCGGAGAACTGATTGACGGGTTAAAATGGTATATTGAACAGGCGAGAGCCTATCATGACAAGGTGTATCTGGGAACACTGCTCCCGATTTACGGCTGGCGTACTTACGCCCCATTCAGGGAAACTTTGAAAAATGAAATCAACGACTGGATACGCTCTACCAATGAGATTGACGGGTGTATTGATTTTGACCTGGCGCTGCGGGATATGAAAAATCCTGCTGCTTTCCGGGAAGGGTTTGACAGCGGCGACCACCTGCATCCCAGTGCGGCTGCCTACAAAAAAATGGCTGAAATCGTGCCGGAAGAATTGCTTTTCTAAAAGGAAGAAGAAGGTGACTTTCGTTTTTTCTTTCCTTTGGCATGTGTGACGTTATATATTAGCATAACAAAAGACAGGATAAGAATGGCAATCAGAAGCCTTTGGCATAATTTGCTTGCGATTTTTTCCGGGCTGTCGGGGTTTACCCGTATGAACTCCGTTTTTCCTGTCTGATTGCCCTGACGGAAAATTACCGGGGTTTTTCCAACCACTGTTTCGCCGTTTACCGTGTATTCATAGTAGGTATAGTTGCTTCTGTTGTTGCTTTTGTAACTGCGCTCGGAATCTGTGCCGACTACCGTGGCTTCTACTTCAACATAATTTCGGATGGAAAACCGGTAAATGCCGAATGCCAGCATGGTACATAAAATAACCGCAATGATAATTTTTATGGATTGTTCCGGTTCCATTACTCTGGTTTTTCTTTGCATAGGTACTCCTTTTCTTTGCTTTATTTTGTAATGTAAGATAACGGTTGGAAAATCTGCTCTTGTGAAAAACTTCCGCTATCTGAAATCCAAGCCTGTATACAGGCAGTCAATACTGTCCGTATGCAGGCTTAAAATTTATTCTTTTAGTACCAATCAGGGGGCACTTTGTTCATGACAACATTTCTGTTTATCATCTTGGGACGTCAAATCTATCACTCTAAATTTCGTCTATATCCGTCAGAACATCTGTGCCATCCGGAACTGTATCTTCTGATACATCCGTACCGTCTGAGATTTTCTCTGTATCTTCTGAAATTTCCGTATCGTCTGAGATTTTCTCCATATCCTCTGTGGCATCTGTATCGTCCGGAAGTTTCTCTGTATCTTCCGAAATTTTCGTATCGTCCGGTTTTTCCTCCGTATCCTCTGGAACATCACCTCCTGCATTTCCAGAAGTATCAGAGGATGACGTTTCTCCGGTATTGTCTAACGATTCATTGTCTGCCGCTTCTGCCCCGGTTTCTGTTTCGTCTTCCTCATCATTTTTGACATCCGTTTCATCCACGGTTTTCTCTTCTAACTGATTGAACCATGGCAGGTCAATGTTCTCATAATTATTCATGCCCGGAAGTGCATTTCGCATGGTCTCTTCCACGGTATGACTGCCGGAATAACTCATGGTATTAAACATGGTTATTCTTCTGGTTGACGCATCAAAATCAAACACATGCCATACGGTTCCGCCTACATTTGTTGGAACATTGTAGGTTCCATACAGCGTATTTCCGATGTAAACAGCCACCTTCGCACCCGAATTAGACAACGCCTTACTGTCACTGCTGCCACCGTTCGTATAATCATGCACATAATAGCTATAAGTACCTGTCTGATTCATCTGATAAAGAGTAACTGTCTCCGGCCCGTAACTGGTGGTGTCATCCACATCTAAATCAGCATATTTCACATTACCGGAGCTATATACCTTATCAGCAAAATATACATGGAATCTGTCTGCTCCGTCTGCCGTCGGACCAAACAAATGGGAATCCAAATCCCTTGGCGTCGCTCCCCATGTAAGCACGATTCTAAGCTGACCCTCAGCGTCTCCTAAGGTTTCCGGCGAGAGGGTTGCATTTGCCGTCACATCATATCCTGATACTACGGCTGCATTCACACTGGCAGTGATATAGCCGGATGCCGTAAACTGTATCGTATAATTGCCCGGCGTCAGTTCAATGCTATAGGTTCCGGAGGTACTTCCCGTCTGAAGTATCTCGCCGGTGGTGTTGTTCCAGCCGGAACGGATTGCGTAATCCGCACTGATTCTGTTTCCGGTTACTGCATCATATACATTTCCGGACACAGTTCCATGTTCCGTGCCTTCCCTGTCTACCATCATAAACACCTCTACATAAGTGGTGTCGTTTCTGCGGATGTTTTCTTCATCCGTATACGTCTTATAACCTGTGGCAGAAACCTTTAAGGTGTAGTCTCCGGCAGAAAGCCCTTCCAGCTTATACCGTCCCTGCTCGTCCGTGAATACAGAAGCTTTCAGGCTGTTTTCCTGATATACCATAACTCTGGCACCCTTGATGGGGTTCGTCGTATCTGCCGTATATACATAGCCCTCGATTGCACCGGTACCATAGGTACATTCCGGAACACGCTTCAAATTTTCAAAATGGATACCCAGCTTCAAAGGACTGTTTTCATTATCAAATATGTCTTTTGATAAGGTATAGTGACATGCGTCCTTTAGAAATTCTCCAATAATTGTCTCCGGATTCAATTCAATTTCCAGTGACAGATATACCGTACCGTCCACGCATAACAAACCGGCGTCCGCATGGTTTGTGGCGCTCGCCGTAACTGCTGGACCTGCTTTTCCGTCCACACCAATCAAATCCCATATCTCGCAGAAGGTAAGATTCAGCGCCAGTTCAATTCCTACCTTAGCTGAGCCCTCCAGTTTCGGCAGTTCTAAAGACTGGGCGGGGCTTTCCCCGATAAACCGGAAATTTCCATTCTTATACTGTATTCCCTGCACAAAATCTGCACGGTATTCTACTGAAATTCCTGCTTTGGCATCATAATACAATTCAAACACAATATCCGCAGAAAGACCTGTGGCTCCAAGGGCGATTGGAATACGTCCCAGTTCCAGATTGCCTTTTTCGCTGCTATCTGCTGCCGTAAATTCAAGCCCGCCGGAAATCGCCACGGATTCTTCTAAGGTAACTGTGATTTCATTTACCTTCAACGGTATCATTTTTATGTCTGTTACCGCCGTAATTTCCGGAAGTTCTATCTTAACGGAGCCGGAAAGTTTTCCTGTTTTTCCTATTTTCTT
>JAGAIK010000161.1 GCA_017626625.1 Roseburia sp. | reverse complement strand
CTCTGCACGTTCATATCGTCCTTATTGCCGATTTGGAAGATTACCTCATAAAATAATTTCTCCTGCTTTCCCCGGCGTATTTTCTCATAATAATCGTCAATCTTTCTGTCACTCCGTTTTTGCTTTGCATTGTAGCGTTCCAGTGCTTTATCAAAAAGAATGTGATAAACTTCTTTTATATCCGAATGGCAAAATTCCACGTTGTCCCGACTACGTTCCTTATCTACATTTTTAGCTGTAAAGGCTCTTGTATTGTGGTTGACCGAACCTTTCCCCATCATGCCGCTAATTGTCCTTTCCAATAGGCATATCCTCCACATTCTATATACTGATTTTACTGCGCCGACAGGCGCAAGGCTTTGTTACTTTCCCGAAAGTAACGCAAATGCACTTTCGACAGGCTACGCTCTATCAAAAGTGCCTTTGCGCCCTGCCGGGGGCTTTTCCGTCCTAGCGGACGGTGGACGGCTACTCGCCGCTTTACTGCTCCCCCATGCGTCGGTTTGCGTCGATAGCGTCGATATTTTCTATACCGCCCCGCTGTCAAAAATACCGTCGCAACCGACGCATATCGTCGCACTTTACGATTTTTTCTCTAACCGTTTCAGAATGATTTTTCTCTCATGCCCTCTTTTATTGTCATAGAAAATGCCATAATCATTAAGCAACTGGCTGTTGACTACATTTAATTTCCGGGAAAGCACATTTGCCGACAACTGCATATCCGGCAACTGTTTCAGAAGTTCCGTTGCTGTCCCCTCCCATTCCTGCATTTCCTCTGTCAGAAATTCATTGATTGCTTCAAGTAACGGGTTCGGCGGCTGTTTCCAAAGTTCTGTTTCCGCTTTCTGAAATTTCCAAATGCACTGTTCCCGGTCAAACTCTATCGTCAGTTCCTGATCGGGCTGGTCACGCCCCACAATGTCCATGACCGCCGTGTTGTCCGTGCGCTTTTTCTTGTGCATGATAAACGCCCCGTCCGCCGCACCAAGAAGCCCGTTTGTGCCGGAAATCATATCGAAGCTGTCCTCGGACTCCAATTTGCGGGTATGATGAACCACCAACAGGCAGACACCGTATTTATCACTGAATGATTTCAGCTTTGTCACAATCTCGTAATCACTGGAATAGCTATACCTGTCCCCGCCGACCTCACGCACTTTTTGGAGCGTGTCAATGATAATCAGCCTTGCGTCCTTATGCTCTTTGATGAAGCCCTCTAATTCTCCGTCCAGTCCCTCATTCAGTGTCTTTGCCTGCGTAGCAAAAAATAAATTGTCCGCACACTCCACACCAAACATGACAGACAGCCGCCGCTGAAGCCTTGCGTAATCATCTTCCAGTGCAAGGTATAGCACCGTCCCTTTTCTTACTGGATAATTCCACAGCGGAAGCCCCATAGCCACATGGTAGGCAAGCTGTCCCATAAAGAATGATTTGCCTACTTTCGGCGCACCCACAAAGAGATAAGTGCCGCCATACAGAAAACCGTCCACAACAGGCGTTCTCGGTGGGTAAACCGTATCATATAATTCTGTCATGGAAACGGTTTGAAGCCCGCCGCCCTGCCCGGATTTCTCCGGGCAATTTGTGTCAAAGCCACAAAAAGCAGTGGCTTGCAGATTGTTTTTTACTGTTTCATTTGCTATAATTTCAGTGTGATTTTTTGTTTTCGGCTGTTCCCCATCTGCGCCAACAGATGATACGGGAGCAGTCGATTTCTTTTTTTCTGTCATTCATCTTCCCCTTTCAGACCGTCTAAAGTGATTGCGATTACTTGTAACGTATAAAGCAGTTCGTCATTGTCCGGGCTTATGCTTTCCATACGCTTCAATTCCTCATGGATTGCCGCCATCTGATTTTTCAGTGCCTTATACACCCTCGGATTGCCCTGCACCACAACGTCCCGGCATAAGAGCCGCCTTGTGATGTAATCCTGCTTTGTCAATCCCGACAACGCCACCAAATCATTCAACAGCTTTGCTTCTTCATCAGATACCCGGAACGCCACCGTATGATTGCGCCATCTTCCTTTGTAATCCAGTGATTTTTCCATGCTTTTAGTCCTCCTTTGTCATTCTCTCCATTTCCAATTTCTCCGCCATTTCCGTCTGCACCGTGGGGAACAAGTGGGCGTATCGGTAAGTGATTTTTTCCGCTTCATGCCCCATGCGCTCCCCAATCGCCAGTACCGAAAATCCCATGTTGATTAAGAGTGAAACCGCACTATGGCGAATATCGTGGACACGGATTTTCTTAACGCCCGCCTGCTTTGCCCCACGCTCCATTTCGTGATTGAGGTATGATTTTGTAACCGTAAATAATCTTTCGTCCGGCTTAATGTCATAAAGCATTTTGATGTACTCCTGCATTTCCTCACACAGAAACGGCGGCATTTTTATTGTGCGGTTACTCTTTTTCGTCTTAGGGCTTGTGATAATGTCACGCCCTTTGGAACGGTGGAAAGTCTTGCTGATTGTAACCGTCTGTTTCTCAAAATCAATATCAGCAGGCGTGAGCGCAAGTAATTCGCCGGAACGCATACCGCACCAATAAAGCATTTCAAACGCATAATAGGAACGGGGCTTGTCCATCATGGCTTCGGAGAATTTCAGATATTCTTCTTTCGTCCAAAAATCCATTTCCTTGACGGCTTCACTCCCAATCGTCCCCGCCCGCCTTGCCGGG
>JAGAIK010000160.1 GCA_017626625.1 Roseburia sp. | reverse complement strand
TGCTCTCTTTCCCATGTTTTCCATGCCTTTCTTTGTTACCATCTGTTTCCTGCCTTAGCTTTCCGGCAAGCGGTTTCTGTCACAATGTTTACTTCCAGAATTTTTCCGGGAGCAATGCTTCTGCTTCTGCCACGATTTCTTCGATGATTTCCTGGCAGCTCTGTTCTTTTTTCACCATTCCAGCGCTCTGTCCCGCCATCAGGCTTCCGTTTACCACATCGCCGTCCATCACTGCCTTGCGGAGAGAACCCAAGGTTAAGTGCTCTAACTCTTCAAAAGAAGCTCCCTCTTTTTCTAACTTTAAGTATTCACGGCTCATCTGGTTTCTTAAGACCCGGATGGGGTGTCCAGTGCTCATTCCGGTGACTTCGGAATCAATATCCTTTGCCTTGATGACACGTTCCTTATAATTCGGGTGAACGATGCTCTCCTTTGCCACCACAAAACGGGTTCCCATCTGCACGCCCTCTGCGCCAAGCATCATGGAGGCTGCAATTCCTCTGCCGTCTGCGATACCGCCTGCCGCAATGACCGGAATGCTTACGGCATCCGCCACCTGCGGAACTAAGGTCATGGTGGTCTGGGAACCGATGTGTCCACCGGACTCCATACCCTCAGCCACGACTGCGTCTGCGCCGCCCCGCTCCATCATTTTTGCCATTGCCACGCTTGCCACCACAGGGATTACCACAACGCCTGCATTTTTCCAGGCTTCCATGAACTTTGCCGGGCTTCCGGCTCCGGTGGTAACGACCTTTACGCCCTCCTCAATGACAATCTGCGCCACCTCAGCGGCATTTGGGTTTAACAGCATGACGTTGACGCCGAAGGGTTTGTCTGTGAGCTTTTTCGCTTCTCTAATCTGCTCTCTGACTACCTCGGGCGGTGCACTTGCCGCGCCGATAATGCCAAGTCCCCCGGCGTTAGATACGGCGGCCGCCAGATGGTACTCTGCCACCCACGCCATACCGCCCTGAATCACCGGGTATTTGGTTCCAAGTAATTTGCTTACTCTCGTCTGCATTACGCTTCCACACCTTTACCTTTTAAATATTCCATAACGTCATTTACCGTTGCGATGCTCTCTAAATCCTCAGAGGGGATTTCCACGCCGAACTCTTCCTCTAATGCCATAACTAATTCGAATAAATCTAAGGAGTCTGCGCCTAAATCCTCTTTGAAGTTGGACTCTGCTTTGATTTCGCTTTCCTCAACGTTTAACTGCTCTGCAATAATTGGTTTCATTTTTTCTAACATGTGATTTTACCTTCCTTTTCCCTTTCTGGTTTTGTTTGCGGATGCAATTATTTGACGTTCTAATATTTTGATTGTCAAACTATTTGCCTTTCAAAGCATAATATAGTTTCCAGCATTTGTCAACCAAAAAATAAAAAAAGCGTATTCCGGATTGTTTGGTGTGGAATACACTTTCTTTTTTATAATTTTATTTTTCTTTTAAAAACCGTTTCAGCAGAAACGTCAGAAAATAAGGGAATGTATAAAATTTTCCATTGAAACCAATATTTTTATATCCTAATTTTATCCCATACCTTATGTCTGCATATTTTTCACTGTCAATCAGATGATTCAATGAAATTGTTGCACCGTCAACCACTTTTACTTCTACGGGTATCA
>JAGAIK010000159.1 GCA_017626625.1 Roseburia sp. | reverse complement strand
TTGAAAATGTAAATGTCCTCCTCGTCCACCGCCGCTAAGGTGCGGTAGTTTCCTTCGGACAGGGCTTTTGTCTTTCTCCTGATTCCTATCCATTTCCGGTAAAAAGCCGTCAGCTCTTCCGTATTTTCCTGCCAGGGCATAACCTTCCGGTACTCTTCCTCCGACACTCCCTCAATGCCCCGCTCGTCCCCGTAAAAGACAGAGGGGATTCCCACCGCCGTCATCATGTAAAAAACTGCCAGTTTCAGCTTAGATACATCTCCCTCGCAATAGGAGAGAAATCTCGGCACATCATGGGTGTCTAAGAAGTTCATCTGCGCCCGGCTCACCGTTTCCGGATATCTTAAGTTCATTCGGCTTATCTTCTCATCAAATTGGGATACCGTGATTTTTTTCTCGGCAAAATATTCCCGGCAGATATAGGAAAAGCTGTAGTTCATGGTGGAATCAAACTGGTCTCCCAACAGCCAGACCGTAGAATCTTCCCAGATTTCCCCGATTAAAAACGCTTCCGGTTTTTCCTGCTTCACGGCTTTGGCAAAGGCTCTCCAAAAATCATGGTTAATCTCATTGGCAACATCAAGCCTCCAGCCGTCAATTCCCGCTTCTCTGACCCAATAACGCCCTATCTCGCAAAAATACTGCTCCACCTCCTTGTTCCCTGTATTTAATTTCGGCATTTCCCTGACATAGGCAAACGCTTCATAATTGGGCGGGTTATGATATGCAATCGGAAAGCGGAGCCTGTAAAACCAGTCGCAGTAAGGGGATGCCTCTCCGTTTTTAAGCACATCCTGAAAGGCAAAAAATCCGCTGCCACAATGGTTGAACACACCGTCTAAAATGACGTAAATTCCGCTTTCGTGACACTGTCTTACTAATTCCTTCAAATCCTCCTTTGTCCCAAAGCAGGGGTCAATTTTCCTGTAATCAATGGTGTCATATTTATGGTAAGAGGCTCCGAGAAAAATGGGATTTAAGTACAGGCAGTTTACCTGTAACTCCCTGAGATAATCTAAATTTTCTATGATTCCCCGCAGCGTCCCTCCATTCCGGCTCTCGCTAAAAACCCCCGGAGCAGCCTCATAACGTTTTCCCTCAGAAGAAATCCGCCGTTTCCCATCGGCGAAGCTGTCCGGAAAAATGTGGTACATCACCATATTTTTTGTCCACTCCGGCGCGGAAAACATATCCTCTTTCCTCAGGTAGGGAAACTGGAAATACTGGGTTCTGTGGCACTCCATTTTCCGGCTGAACCCGTACTCACTGTAATAGACCACACATTCCTCCTTATCCGTCAATTTAAAATAATAGCAAATCCTGGTAAAATCGCTGTCTATCACAGTTTCAAAATAATCAAACAATTCATCGGACGCAATCTTTTTCATTTCCGCCCCGGTTACATCAATCGGCTCTGTCATGCAGACCCGGTCCCCGTAGAAAACCTCCGCCTGCCCCAAATCCCCCTTTGCTGCCCTAAGGCGGACTGCTAACGTCCTTTCGTCTAACATATACGCGTCCTTTGACAGGGGCGTATGCAATACTGCCTCTAATTTCATAGCTTCCTCTCATTTCTTATTTACAGTTCACTCCTTCATCATCGCCCCGGCAGAAAATTCCGCTCCGTCCTGCCCGCCGGAATTTTCTGCAGTTTCCACAGATTAAAACGCTAACCCTTCACACCACCGGCAGTCAGTCCCGATACCATGTGCTTCTGAATGATAAAAAAGATAATCAGGATAGGCAGGGATACCAATATGGACGCCGCCGTAAACAGGCCCCAGCTTCTGCTGTAGTCGTTTGCCTGTAACTGGTACAGTCCTCCCGCCAGAGTATAGGTGGTTTCATTCAGCATAAATGTGGTGGCAAACAAATATTCATTCCAGACAAAAATCAAAACCATCACCGAGGTTACGATGATTGCCGGCTTTGCCAGCGGTAAAATAATTTTCCACAGTAATTGAAGCTCCGTCGCCCCGTCTAACTTTGACGCTTCCTCGATTTCCACCGGAATGGTGTCAAAATAGCCTTTCAAATTCTGAATGCTGAAAATGCACATACTCCCGGCATATATTAAAATCAGTCCCCATCTGCTGTTTAACAGGTGCAGCGTCTTAAACAGGCGGAAGATAGCAAACATGGTGAGTATCTGGGGAAAGGCATTTAAAATCAAAAGCCCCCGCAGCGCCTGCATTCTCCCTTTAAAACGAAACCGGGAAAAGGCGTAGGCGCTTGTCACGGAGCAGGCCATTGCCACAAGTACCGTTCCCACCGCCAACACGATAGAGTTCCACAGCCACCGCAAAAAAGGTTCTTCCACCAGAATATTTCTGTAATTGTCCAAAGTAAATCCCTCCGGCAGCAGCGACAGCCTTGAGGACAATGCCCCCGCACCGCTGCTTAAGGATAAGGACAGGGCATAAAGGATTGGCACCAGCCCCACAAAACACAGAATAATAAACACCAGATTCAACACCGCAAGCCCGGCTCTCTGCTTTATTTTTTTCTTACTCATACTTACCTCCCAAATAATCTATGAGAAG
>JAGAIK010000158.1 GCA_017626625.1 Roseburia sp. | reverse complement strand
TGACGATATCCTACGACACGGTTTGATTTGCCCTCGCAGAGTAAATCCACTGCCAAAGCTCCCATGGTAGACGCATATACACGGTCTTTACAGGTCGGGCTGCCGCCGCGCTGCATATGACCTAAAATGGTGGCACGGGTCTCTACGCCGGTTGCCGCTTCAATACGTTTTGCCATACTGGAAGAATGTCCGATACCTTCCGCATTGACAATGATATGGTGCTGTTTGCCGCGTTTTCTGTTCTCAATGATGTGGTTCACTAACTTCTGCTCGTCATAATCATATTTCTCCGGAAGTAAAATATCCTCCGCACCGTTGGCGATACCGCACCACAATGCAATATAGCCTGCTCCACGTCCCATAACCTCAATGATGCTGCAGCGCTCATGGGAGGTAGAGGTATCACGTACCTTATCAATCGCCTCCATTGCCGTGTTGACTGCCGTATCAAATCCGATGGTGTATTCGGTACATGCAATATCAAGGTCAATGGTTCCCGGAAGCCCGATGGTGTTGACACCGAGCGCTGCTAATTTCTGCGCTCCTTTAAAGGAACCGTCTCCTCCGATAACGATGATGCCGTCAATGCCGTGTTTTTTACAGATTTCAGCGCCTTTCTGCTGTCCCTCTGCTGTGGTAAACTCCATACAGCGGGCAGTCTGTAAAATCGTACCGCCTCTCTGAATGATATCGGAAACGTCCTTTGCTTCCATATCAACGATTTCTTCCTGTAAAAGACCCGCATAACCTCTCTTAATACCTTTTACTTTTTTTCCCTTTGCAATCGCTTCCCTCACTACTGCACGGATTGCAGCATTCATGCCGGGAGCATCACCGCCGCTGGTCAATACACCGATTGTGTTAATCTCTTTTGCCATTCTTATCCATTCCTCCTAAAAAAATATACCCATTTATCTTTTTAATCTATACTATTTTAATCTGTTTACGCTTTCTTTTCAATGCTCTTTTCTACAACTTTTACATTATTTTCGCCCAAAAAGTTAGTTAAATTGTTCACAATCTCAGAATTTATCCGAATGGTAAGGTTTTTCCCTAATTTTTTCATGGCTCTTGGGGACGCAATGTAAATCACAATCTCATCCTTTCCGTCGGATTCTAACAGCATGGAATAAAGCTTCTGCTCCTTTTCTAAAAATTCCTCCTTGTTGGGGAATTGCAGCCACAGCTCCCTTATGGTGTCGTCGAAGGAAAAAATTTTTTCACAAATTAATTTTCCGTTTTTGTCCTCTTCCACGTTGGCGTGCCCGGTGATAAATACCTTTTCGTCCTCAATCAGGTACTGGTGATATTTCTCATAGTCCCTGGGAAAAACCACCACCTCCACCGTGCCGAACAAATCCTCCACCGTCAGAAACGCCATGGTTTTGTTGTTCTTGGTATATTTGATGGTTTTTTCCGTAATCATGCCGCCGATGGTGACGGACTGGTTATCCCTGATTTTTACTTCATTCGTCTCCTCATCTAACAGAAAATCCGAAGTGACAGCACTGATATTTTTCTTCCATTTTTCCTCGTACTCCTCTAAGGGATGGCCGCTCAGGTAGATACCAAGCACCTCTTTTTCAAACCCTAATTTAATTTCTTTCTTAAATTCCGGTACATTGGGGTACTGCACCTTATAGGCTTCTTTCTCCTCCTCGGAAACCAGGTCAAACAGGGACATCTGCCCTGCCATGGAGGTCTTCTTTTCCTGCGCCAGATTGTCCATCAGCATGGTGAATACCTGCATCATCTGCTGGCGGTTTCCGTCTAAACAGTCACAGGCTCCGGCTTTGATTAAATTTTCCACTGCCCGCTTGTTGACTTCGCGGCTAGACACCCGCTCTAAGAAACTCTGCAGGGTGGTAAATTTTCCGTTTGCCTTCCGTTCCTCTAAAATCTGGTTAATCACCGGACGCCCGATGCTTTTAATGGCATACATGCCGTAGCGGATTCCCTCCGCCGACGGACTGAAGGTTCCCTCCCCCTCATTAATGTCAGGGGGCAGCACCTTGATGCCCATCTGGCGGCAGGTGTAAATATACTCTGACACCTTTCTGGTATTATCAATGACAGAGGTCATGAGCGCCGCCATAAATTCCACCGGATAATAGTATTTCAGGTACGCGGTCTGATACGCCACCACCGCATAGGCTGCCGCATGGGATTTATTAAAGGCATATTTCGCAAAATCCACCATGGAATCGTAAATCTCATTTGCCGCCTGCTCGCTGATACCGTTATTGACACAGCCCTTAATGCCCTGCTCCTCATTGCCGTAAACAAAGTTCTGGCGCTCCGCATCGATGACATACTGCTTTTTCTTGCTCATGGCACGGCGGATATTGTCCGCCTGCCCCATGGTATAGCCCGCTAAATTCTGTACAATCTGCATGACCTGCTCCTGGTAGACGATACAGCCATAAGTAGGCTCTAAGATTGGCTCTAACTCCTTGCAGACATAGGTAATGCTGCCGGATTCATTTTTTCCTTTGATGTATTTCGGGATAAAATCCATGGGACCCGGACGGTACAGGGAAATTCCCGCAATGATATCCTCAAGGCTCTGGGGCTTTAGCTCCTTCATAAAGTTTTTCATCCCGGCACTTTCTAACTGGAAGATGCCCTCGCATTTTCCGGTACCGATGGAATCTAACACTTTTTTGTCGTTGTAATCAATGAGCCGGACATTTTCATCCCTTTCCCCGACATAATCAATGTGGTCCACATCAATCCGCACGCCGTGATTTTTTTCCACCAAATCCGCTGCATCCTTGATCACCGTCAGGGTACGGAGACCTAAGAAATCCATCTTTAACAGCCCTAACTCTTCAATGGTGGTCATGACAAACTGGGTGGTAATGGTACCGTCGGAGCTGCGGGACAGCGGCACATACTCGTCCATTGCCTTCTGGGAAATCACCACCCCCGCTGCGTGCATGGAGGTATGCCTCGGCAGTCCCTCAAGGCGCTTGGACATATCAATCAGCGTATGCACCTGCGGGTCCGACTCGTACATCGCCCGCAGCTCCGGATTCATTTTGAGCGCTTTGTCAATGGTAATATTCAGCTCGTTTGGAATATTTTTTGCAATGGT
>JAGAIK010000157.1 GCA_017626625.1 Roseburia sp. | reverse complement strand
TTTTTCTGCAGGACCGGCAGTATTACCGGAGGAAGTGTTAAAAGAAGCAGCGGAGGAAATGTTAGATTACAAGGGCAGCGGAATGTCCGTGATGGAGATGAGCCATCGTTCCAAAGTGTACGACACGATTATCAAAGAGGCAGAGCAGGACTTAAGGGATTTAATGAATATTCCTGACAATTACAAGGTATTGTTTTTACAGGGCGGCGCTTCCCAGCAGTTTGCCATGATTCCGATGAACCTGATGAAAAACAGAAAAGCAGGCTACATTGTAACAGGACAGTGGGCAAAGAAAGCATACCAGGAGGCTGGTATCTACGGTGAGGCAATCAAACTGGCTTCTTCTGAGGATAAGACCTTTTCCTATATTCCGGACTGCTCTGACTTAGACATTCCTGAGGATGTGGATTACGTTTATATCTGCGAGAACAACACCATTTACGGAACAAAATATAAAGAACTTCCCAATACCAAGGGTCATACCTTAGTGGCAGATGTTTCCTCCTGCTTTTTATCTGAGCCGGTAGACGTTACAAAATACGGCGTGATTTACGGCGGCGTTCAGAAAAATATCGGTCCGGCAGGCGTGGTAATCGTTATTATCCGTGAGGATTTAATCACAGAGGACACTTTGCCGGGAACACCTACCATGTTAAAATACAAAATTCATGCGGACAATGATTCCTTATACAATACTCCGCCGGCATACGGCATTTACATCTGCGGAAAAGTATTCAAATGGTTAAAGAAAATGGGCGGTCTTTCCGTCATGAAAGAGCGCAACGAGGAAAAGGCAAAAATCCTTTATGATTTCTTAGACCAGAGCAAACTCTTTAAGGGAACTGTTGTTCCGAAGGACCGTTCTCTGATGAACGTACCGTTTGTCACCGGAAATGAAGAGTTAGACGCTAAATTTGTAAAAGAAGCCACCGCAGCAGGCTTTGTAAACTTAAAAGGCCACCGTACCGTAGGCGGTATGAGAGCTTCCATTTACAACGCAATGCCAAAAGAGGGCGTAGAGAAATTAGTGGAATTTATGAAGAAATTTGAGGAGGAAAACGTATAATGTTTCAGTATAACTGCTTAAATCCCATTGCAGCGGTAGGGCTGGATTTATTTTCAGAGGACTATAAAAAAGTAGAGGATATGAAGGACGCAGACGCGGTGCTGGTAAGAAGCGCTGCCATGCACGATTTGGATTTGCCGGAGAACCTTCTGGCAGTAGCCCGTGCCGGAGCCGGAGTCAACAATATTCCGCTGGATAAATGTGCGGAGCAGGGTATCGTGGTATTCAATACACCGGGGGCTAATGCCAACGGCGTAAAAGAGCTGGTATTTGCCGGAATGTTATATGCTTCCCGTGATATCGTAGGCGGTATTGACTGGTGCTTAGAAAACCAGAACGACGAGAACATTGCAAAAACTGCCGAGAAACAGAAAAAGAATTTTGCAGGAACCGAGATTGCAGGCAAAAAATTAGGCGTCATCGGTTTAGGCGCCATCGGTGTATTAGTGGCAAATGCCGCAATCCATATGGGAATGGAAGTATACGGCTATGACCCGTACATCTCCGTTTCCGCAGCATGGAACTTATCTCGAAGCGTCAAACACATCAGCAATGTAGACGATATTTACCGCGAGTGTGATTACATTACCATCCATGTGCCGTTACTCGATTCCACAAGAAAGATGATTAATGCAGAAGCCATTGCATTGATGAAACCAACCGCCATCGTGTTAAACTTTGCAAGGGATTTACTGGTGGACGAAGAGGCAATGGTGGATGCTTTGGCAGCGGGAAAAGTACATAAATATGTATCTGATTTCCCGAATACCACCACCGTTGGGGCAAAAGGCTGTATCGTAACGCCGCATCTTGGAGCCTCTACCGCAGAGTCCGAGGACAACTGTGCGATTATGGCAGTGCGTGAAATCCGTGATTACTTAGAGAACGGAAATATCGTTCATTCCGTAAACTTCCCGGACTGCAGTATGGCAGCATGTACCACCGCAGGAAGAATCAGCATTCTTCACCGCAATGTGAAGGGTATGTTAAGCCAGTACACCACCATTTTAGGTGACGCAGGCATCAACATTGACGGAATGGCAAACAAATCCAAGGGAGATTATGCCTATGCCATTCTCGATGTAGACAGCCCGGTGACCGATGAAGTCATTGAGAAACTGAAAAATACCGAAGGCGTATTAAGAGCACGTAAGATACAGTAAATTTCATAAAAGGGGATAAGGAATGGCAGATATCAGACCATTTATGAGCATCAGACCGGAAAAAGGGAAGGCGGCGCAGATTGCTGCCCTCCCTTATGATGTTTATAACAGAAAAGAAGCAACCGAAGAAGTAGAGAGACATCCGGAGTCATTTTTAGCAATCGACCGTGCAGAGACGGGCTTTCCCATTTCTGTGGACATGTATGATGACAGGGTATACCAGAGAGCCCATGATTTATTGTGGGAAAAAGCAGAGGACGGCACATTCATAAAAGAGGACAAAAATTGTTATTATATTTATGAACTGACCATGAATGGAAGAACCCAGACCGGAATTACCGCCTGCGCCTCCATCGACGATTACGTCAATGAGGTCATTAAGAAACATGAGAATACCAGGGAGGAAAAGGAAATTGACCGTATCCGGCACGTAGATAGCTGCAACGCCCAGACCGGACCGATTTTCCTTGCCTATCGCTCCAATGAGGTCATCAATGAAGTAGTGGCTGAGGTGAAAAAAGGGGAGGCAGAATACGATTTTACCTCCGATGACGGCGTAAGGCACCGGGTTTTTGTGATTTCCGATGACACCATGATTGCAAAAATACAGCAGGCATTTGCAGGTATCGGCGAAATCTATATTGCTGACGGACATCACCGGGCGGCTTCTGCGGTAAAAGTCGGTTTAAAGCGCCGCAGTGAGAATCCCGGCTATGACGGAACGGAAGAGTTTAACTATTTCCTGTCGGTGCTGTTTCCGGACGACCAACTGATGATTATGGATTATAACCGTGTGGTGAAGGACTTAAATGGAAATTCCTTCCAGAGCTTTGTAAAAGAGGTTTCCAGAAGATTTGATGTCACAGAGATAACCGAACAGGAAGAGAAAAAGCCCCAGGAAAAGGGCAGCTTTACCATGTATATGGGGAACCACTGGTATCTGTGCAAAATCAGGGAAGAGGATAAGCAGAAAGTGGCGGATGACCCGGTAAAAAGCTTAGACGTATCACTGCTGCAGGATTTGCTGCTTCATCCGGTGCTTGGTATCGGCGACCCGAAAACCGACGGCAGAATCGATTTCGTGGGCGGCATTCGCGGAACGGAAGAACTGGTGCGCCGCTGCGAGGAGGACTGTGCCGTAGCCTTTGCCATGTATCCCACCTCCATCGGGGAGCTGTTTGCCGTGGCGGACGCAGGATTGCTCATGCCGCCGAAATCCACCTGGTTTGAGCCGAAGCTGCGCAGCGGGCTTTTTATCCATGCGCTTTCCTGATAGAGTGCAAGATTATGAGGAACGCAAAAAAAAGCGTGCACAGTAAATTTAGGATAGAACAAAGAAAGTACGAAAGGATTGTAAACAATGATGATGAAATCAACGGGATTGTTTTTAGCAGCAGAAACCAATTCTTTTTCCAATGCGACAGAGACAATGGAAGTGTTCAATAATGCTCAGGCAGGATTGCAGGAGGTGGCGGAAAACCCCGGAATCATACGAACCTGGTTAGAGGGTCTGGTGCCGGATTTGCTGAATTTCGCCTTACAGGTAGTCATCGCCCTTATAGTCTATACCATTGGCGGACGTCTGATACGTCTGATTTTAAAAATGGTAGGCAAAGCCATGGACAAACGGGGGACCGATGAGGGCGTAAAACAGTTTCTGCTCCCTCTGATAAAATACAGCCTGTATGTCGTATTGATATTTATTATCATGGGACTTTTCGGAATCGCCACCACCTCAGCAGTGGCAGTGTTAGGCTCCGCCGGAGTAGCGGTAGGACTTGCCCTGCAGGGAAGTCTTTCCAACTTTGCCGGAGGCGTACTGATTCTTCTGTTAAAGCCATTCCATGTAGGTGATTATATTGTGGAGCATTCCGGAGGAAAAGAGGGAACAGTAGCGGAGATTTCCATTTTCTATACGAAGCTTCTCACCGCTGATAATAAATTAGTAGTGGTCCCCAACGGAACCCTTTCAAACTGTAGTATCACCAATGTTTCAGACGTGGACAGACGGAGGGTGGACATTGCAGTGGGAATTGCCTACGAAGCGGATATCCGGGAGGCAAAAGAAGTGCTGTACCAGACCGCAGAAAGCGACCCCGCAAGATTACCGGAGGAAGAGGCGTTAGTCTTTGTGGACAGCCTGGGAGATTCCGCTGTCAATATGGGCGTCCGCATCTGGGTTGCGGCAGAAGATTACTGGACGGCAAAGTGGCGTCTCACCGAAAATGTGAAGTACGCCCTGGACGAAAAAGGAATCTCGATTCCTTATCAGCAGATTGATGTGCAAATTAAACAATAATGTTTGAAATTCATTGACAAAATACGGAATATATGCTAATTTTATACATGTGCAAAAACGCACAGGCTGGAAGACAGCAAGAGTTTACACGTATTTTTAGGAGGGTTTTAGTTATGCAGCAGGGAACTGTAAAATGGTTTAATGCAAAAAAAGGTTATGGATTTATTTCAGATGAGGCAGGAAATGACGTATTTGTACATTTCTCCGCACTGAATATGGATGGCTTCAAAGAGTTAAAAGACGGCGAGAAGGTTGAGTTTGAAGTGACTGAGGGAGACAAAGGTCCTCAGGCGGCAAATGTGACCCGTATTGCGTAAGGGACTATATTTGATGAATGCTGACAGAGAAGAGGGT
>JAGAIK010000156.1 GCA_017626625.1 Roseburia sp. | reverse complement strand
GTAGCCTAACTGCAGCGCACATTCATACACCCTGTAATGCTGCCGCAGCAGCACCCGGCTGCGGAGCATACGGATTTCCGTAAAAAAATTCACAAACGTCCTCCCCGTCTCCTGCTTAAACAAATGACTGAGATAGGTCTTATTAATAAAAAACACCTCCGCAATCTTTTCCAAACTAATCTTTTTCTCCACATTCCTCCAGGTATAATCCGCCACCTGCTCAATCAATTCACTCCTGGTATCCAACCGGAAATATCCTATCAGCTCTAACATCTTCCTCCCAATCTCTAACACCACCTCATAAAGCTGCTCCATGGAACGGATTTTTCTCCCCTCCAGTCCGGAAAATTCCGACCTTTCAAAATACATCCCAAAATAAGAATATTCCTCCTCCACATCTCCATACAGCCTTTGAAAAATCTCCAAAAACGCTCTCTGAACATCATAAAACTTCAACATCCGGTTCACCTCCGCCCGACAAAGAATGCCTTCCGCCACCTTCAAAAACTCCGTCTCTCCACGAATCAGCATGTCTCTCAGCACCTCATACTCCCCTTCCCTTAACACTTCCTCCTTCTCCGCTGCCTCATACTCATACACCCTGCCCTTAAGCCTCTCCAAAGCCTCCCTCACCTGCTGCACCTGATACAAATCTTCCGCCTCTTCTTCTTTCCCCTTCGCAGAACTCAACGCCCGCTCCAAAACATCCAAATCCTCCACATATCCCTTTTTCCATATCGTCACCATTTCATACATCTTCCTCACCCCTTATCTCCCGAAAACGTAAAAAAACAGGCGCCCGGTAAAAATACCAGACGCCCTTGTCCTGTTGCTTGTGATTATTTTAACATTTCCCTGAAAGTTTGGATTGTAAAAAACAGACAACTTATTCACAATATTTTCAACCGCTCCGTCTTTTCCCGGATAATCTCATTGATAAACTTCACCGGACTCTGCCCGCAAAATTCCTTAAAATCATGTATCAAATGGGCTTCATCATAATACCCGATTTCCTCAAAATCCCGAAAACAGTAACTCTTGCTCCCCTGTTCCTCAATCTCCTGCAGCGCATTCTGAAACCGGATAATCCGGCAGAATTTTTTCGGCGTTATCCCGTTGTTCTCTGCAAACACACGGCTGGCATAACGCTCCGAATACCCCATATCCCATGCCAAATCCCCTATTTTCACATTTCCTTTTTTCTCTAAAATCCCTTTTATCATCTGGCGATTCATGGATTCCACTGCTGCATTCCCACAGACCGTAATATATTTCGGCAGATACATTTTCATAAACACCTCGATACGGGCTTCAAAATTCTGCGCCGTAGCGATTTTTTCAATCAACAGGCGGTTTTCCGCCGTATCGCTTAAGGGCACTGTCCGTTCTATCAGCTCCGAAAATGCCAGCGGCTCAAACACAAAGGGCTCCCCCGGCAAAAACCGCACACCAAAATAATGGCAGCCGACGTGTACCCCTATGGCATGTGGCCGCAAAGGCGTACCTATCACATCAGCTCCCATTTCACTTAAGTCTTTATTCCAGTAAAACATCACATCGATACAGCCGTCCGGCACGGAGGTCGGTATTTCCGACACCCCGTCGCTGATACAGCACTCATAAAAATGTGATATCCCGTAATCTAATACCACTTTTTTCAAATATTGTTCCGACAGCAAAATTTGATACGGCTGCCTTGGAATCAATAATTTTGTCTCCATGAACCTCTTTCGTCCTTCCTGGTGTGCACACGCTTTTTGTGCATCCTCAAGCTCGTGCGCACTTCCTCTGCCACTTAAAGCATCGCAGGACCCTCCCAGAGATTCAGGTTCACTCCGATACCTTTCTCTATCGCATTGTCATAAATTACTTTTCCCCAGGCGACATCCTCCACCGGCATACCGCCCACGGAATAAAGGATAATCTCTTTTTCATCGGTTCGTCCTGCTGCCTCTCCGGAAAGAATATCGCCGATATTGACCACATCCTCCCGCCGGATTTTTCCCTCGTGCATCATATCCGTAAACTTAGAGCCGATAATCGTAATGTCCCCGAAAGTAGGATAGGGAAATTCCTCCGCCCAGGCGTCATAAAGACCCATATTGTCCACCACTTTTTTACAGCGGTGCGCAATAAAATCCTCGGAAAAATTCACCGTGGCAGGCAGACAGAGCAAAGCTCCCGGTTTTATCCATTCTTCTTCAATAAAAGGATAGTCCTCTACCTTTACCGGGCTTGAGGTGGCGATTCCCACCACATCGGAATCCCGCACGGCTGCCTCCATGGTTTCCACCACCTGGATTTCCTTTACATTAGGACAATGTTCTCTGACAAAGGTGATGTACCGCTCTAAGGAGGCTTTGCTCCTTCCGTTTACCTTAACCTTTTCTAAAGTGGGACATACCGCAAAGAATGCCTCCGTCATCGCCTTGCTGACATTTCCGGGACCTACGATGCCTAACACCTTCGCCCCGGCAGGCGCAAGATGTTTTACTCCCACCGCAGGAATTGCCCCGGTGCGGTAAGCGCTGATTAAATTAGCGGACATCAGCGCCTTCGGTTCTCCGGTATCCTTGTCGTTTAACATCAGCATCAAAATAGAGCGGGGCAGCCCCTTTTTCCCGTTCTCCACGTTTGAGCCATACCATTTCATACCTGCCATGTCGTATTTTCCGCCTACATAGGCAGGCATTGCCATAAATCTCCGGTCCGGACCGTTTTTCGGCATATTGGGAAATGCCGGAGCGTCCGGGAATGACACCATTGCTCCATGAGAGTTATGGTTTGCGCCGGACATCATGTAGTCCCCTTTGGCAAGAAGCTTTAACACTTCCTCCATTTCCTCTACGCAGCGTGCCATGTCTGTTACGCCTGCCCTTATCATATCATTTTCACTTAAATAAATAAAGTCTGTTTTTGCAATATTCATTATTTACCACCCCGTTTTCTGACAAATATAATTATTGTATCTGTAGTATAAACTATTTTCTTAGTATTCTTTGATGTATTTCTGGATTTCCCACTCCGAAACGTTTTCACAGTACTCCGCCCACTCTTTTTCCTTTGCGGAAATATAGTTGGTCACGATGTGCTCCCCTAAGATGTCCTTTATAACCTCGTCCTTTTCTAACGCTAACAGGGCTTCTTTCAGGTTTGCCGGAAGTGCCGCAATTCCTCTCTCCTTTAATTCCTGCTCACTCATGGCAAAAATATTTTCATCCACGCTTGCCGGAGGGGTAAGTCCCTTTTTGATTCCGTCTAACCCCGCTCTTAAGCAGCACGCCAACAGCAGATAGGGGTTAGCGGTGGGGTCGGGGGAACGCAGCTCCACTCTGGTGGCGCTTCCCCTGGACGCCGGGATTCGTATCAGCGGGCTTCTGTTTTTGCAGGACCATGCCACATACACCGGAGCTTCGTAGCCTGCAATCAGCCGTTTATAGGAATTGACCAACGGATTGGCAATGGCTGTAATTGCCGGAATGTGCTCCATGATTCCGGCGATAAACTGGTATGCCGTCTCACTGAGTCCGTTTTTTAACGGGTCTTTCGGGTCATAGAACGCATTCACACCGTCTCTCGTTAAGGACATATTGGTGTGCATACCGGAACCGTTCTGCCCCTGGAGAGGCTTCGGCAGGAACACCGCACAGGTTCCCATTTTCTGTGCCACAGATTTTACCGCTAATTTAAAGGTCATCACATCATCTGCGGTCTTTAGGGCTTCTTCATATTTGAAATCCACTTCATGCTGTCCGATTGCCACCTCATGGTGGGAGGTCTCAATCTCGTATCCCATTTTTTCTAACATCAGACAGATTTCCCGTCTGACTTTTCCGCCTAAATCCATGGGACCCAAATCAAAATATCCCGATGTATCGTGGGTCAGCGTGGTGGGTCTTCCCACCTCGTCCGTGTGGAAAATAAAGAACTCACATTCCGGCCCCACATGAAATTGAAATCCCATATCCTCCGCTTCCTCTAACGCCCGCTTCAAGCAGTAACGGGGGTCTCCCATAAAAGGATTTCCCTCCGGGTCATAGACATCGCAAATCATCCGGGCAACGGAATCCTCCTTCGGACGCCAGGGCAGGATAGCAAAGGTGTCCGGGTCCGGTCTAAGATACATATCCGATTCCTCAATCCGCACAAATCCCTCGATGGAAGAACCGTCAAACATGATTTTATTATCCCGTGCCTTATCTAGCTGGCTGCTGGTAATCGCCACATTTTTCAGTCTCCCC
>JAGAIK010000013.1 GCA_017626625.1 Roseburia sp. | reverse complement strand
GTGAAAGCTATTTTTCTCTTTATTTTTATTATATTATCATTTAATATTTATCTTTTTCATTTATTTTCCCAGCATTTTCCCATTTTCAATTTTTTAGTATTATTTTTCCTGGTTTATTTCTTTTATTATATGAACACATATTCATATGTTTTTCTTTTTTTATGCAATAGGAAATTTTCCTATTGCATAAAATCATTGCCATGTCACTCCTACAGGCTTTTTCGTCCCTGTTTTCGCTATTTCGGCAGAAAATTAATTTTACATTAAAATTTTGCAGTCCGGTTCTACTTTAGCGCAGACCTTTACGACCTCTTCCATAATTGCGTCAAATTTTTCATCCTCAGCATCCACCATCATTTTCTGTGTCATAAAGCTGACGTTTGCATCATTGACGCCTGGAATCTTTTTGATGGCATCCTCCATTTTTGCTGCGCAGTTTGCACAGTCTAAGTCTTCGAGTTTGAATTTCTTTTTCATGGTTTATCCTCCTTTAAAATCAGGCTGCTTTTTGCATTGCCTGCATTGTTTTGCCCAAAATTAAAACCTGTCTTATTCCTCAATATGCTCCCGCCCCTGGTCAATAATGGTTCTCACATGGTCGTCTGCTAAGGAATAGAAAACCGACTTTCCCTCCCGGCGTCCGGTAACAAGCTTCGCCTGCTTTAAAATTTTCAGTTGATGGGAAATCGCTGACTGGTTCATATTCAATGTCTGTGCTAAATCGCAGACACACAGTTCCGACTCAAACAACACATATAAAATCCGGATTCTGGTGGAATCGCCGAATACTTTAAAGAGCTCTGCGATGTCATATAGTTCGTCCTCGTCCGGCATTTTTTCGTTTGCTCTCTGAATACGGTCCTCATGGACGCAAAAATCCTCACAGTGTTCTACATCTTCGAGTGCCAAATTCTCACCTCCGGTTTTACTTTTTAATATTCATATTTTCATATGAATATCTGTTCATATATAGAATATAACTTTTAGAGGAATATGTCAAGGATTATTTTATTCTGTTCATGAACTGCTGTAACAAAGAATTTCGGAGCTGACATAATCCCGTCAATCTATTGATTAAATTGTGTATCTCATCAATTGCCTCTGCACAAGTATTAAATACTTCATTCTCACTTGCAGCTTTACTGTGACTGTTAGTGTCCGATAGATGTCACTAATGGCTCTTTACCGAACACTTAGTGTTCGAAAAGTGTCTGAAAAGTGTTCAATAGTGTTCAATAAAGTGCATTATTTATAGCTATCGAATACCAAATTGCACATTAGCTTCCCTCTTTAATTATATATTTCGTTGATGGTCCATTCCCAACCTTTTGAATCACTCCATCTGCCATCATCTTATCAAGTAGTTTTCGTGCTCCAGATTTTGACTTGTAGCCACCTATGCTTGCTGCCTTCTGCGAGGAAATACTCCCATTCTTTCTAATATAATCAAGTATCTTTTCTTCTTTTGATAATGACATTACTGTTTCCGGATTGCTTTCAGTATCACAAATCCGGCACATGATTGACATTCGCCGTTCGCCGAACAAGCAAGCATGTTCTTCTCTCTTGCGCCCATTATATCCTATTTTCTGCGTACGCTTTTTGCGCATCCCAAGTTTCGCAGAAACTTGCATAGGAACGCTGCTTTTGCGTTTATTATACCATGTTCCACTTTTTTATGAAAGATGGCTACTGCCGTTGCCTAAAGACGGTGGATTCGACTCTGCTCTTGAAAATGAAACATTTCTGCGATGTATTATTTTATTCCATTTTTGTATGGTACAATTTTGCAAATACTCCATTTTTCTCTAAGAGCTGCTCAAAGGTTCCCTGTTCCACAAGTTCCCCTTTCTGCATTACCCAAATTGCATCATACATTTTTAGAATTTCCTCATAATAGCGATGTGTAATACTGATACAGGTTACATCTTTTAATTTCAACAGCATACGCTCCACAAAAAGAAGCGTCTCATTGTCCATTCCCGATGTTGCCTCATCTAACAGCAGCCACTCTTTTCCTCTACTCAATGCTCTGGCTATGGCAATTTTTTCCCGTTCTCCTCCGGAAAGATTTTCTCCATTGCCAGTCAGGTAGTATTCCATATCCACCCCCTTTTTTTCTAAAGTTTCCTGTAATTTTACATCTTCTGTAATTTTCTCTAAAACCTTTTCATCCAATGTATCATCAAACACAATATTTTCCCTTATCGTTCCCTCGAATAAATATACCTCTTGATTAATCACAGAAAAAACTTTTCGCTTCTCCTCTCTTGTCCATTCCTCTTCTCCAATGTTATAACAAATTTCTCCTGTGTTTTTCTCTAACTCTCCATCTATCAGTTTTAAAAAGGTTGTCTTTCCGCTTCCGCTCTCTCCCACAACTGCATATTTTTTCCCCCGTTCAAAACAGAAAGATACGTCAGAAACAGCATTGTTTCCCTGCGTATAAGAGAAGGATACCTGTTTGAAGCGTATCGTTTCCAGTTTCCCTGTTGTTTTCGTTTCCTGCATTTTCTCACTGTTTTCTTCACTTAAGTAAGACAACACTTCCTTTTCAATTCCTCTGACTGACTGTATTTGATTCAAGCTGTCTATAATATCAAACACCGGATTCATGACCTTATTCATCAACTGCGTAATGGCAAGCACATCTCCGGCAGTAATCTTTTCCAAAATCACAAAAACACCGGATATTGTAAAAACCGCAAACTGCATTCCCACTGCAATAAAATTGGTTGTAACATCTGCCCCTGCCTTTTTCTTTTCCATATCCCAGCGGGCGGATTTCACCATGTGGTTGCTCTCCTCATGGCGTTTTGTCATGTAAGTTTCCAGTTCAAAATTTCTCACCACCCGGATTCCCTTAAAAATATCGTCCACGGTACGGTTATAGTCTTTCAGATTTTTCGTATATATTTCCGTTGCCCTGCTCAGCCTCTTTCCCCAGATTTTGGGTATTACTATCGGCAAAGCAGACAGGGCAATCGCAATAACGGAGACAAAGGGCTGTATATACATCATAATTGCCAGTGACAGGACAAGAATTACGGTACTTCTTAAAATCATAAAAAACGGTGCTATGCCCTTTTCTTCTATCAGTTTCAAATCATTATTGAAAAGGGAAAGGTATTCTGCGCTCTTGTTCTCCTCAAAATCTTTTGCATTTTTATCAATGAGTGCCGCAAACAAATCCTTCTTTATCCTGTACATTGTTTCTGAGAAATATGCGGCTTTGAGCGTGCGTGTTCCCCAGCTCACAAGGGAGTATTCTGCAATAAAGCAGATAATCGTTCCTGCAACCTTTATCAACTGCTGCATATCTCCACCCGTCGCCGCATCCATCGTCTGTTTTAACAGCACTGCCATGTATGCCACATTTGCTGCGTCTAACACTATGAACAGACAATACCAGATAAATTTATGGCTTCGCATTATGTATTTTCTCATTGTTTATTTCTCCTATCAGTATGAAACGGATATCTTATGCAAATAATTATTTTTGTAATTATTATATTGTTTTTCTTTATCGTTATCAACGTTTTTCATACAAAAAATGTGCAAGTCCTCAAATTCAGACTTGCACATTTTCCTTTCACTCTCTGCAGTTCCCATAAACATTTCCGCCTGCCCTGCCGCACTTCTCTTTCAAAGTGCCTTGCTCTCCCGGTCTGCCGCCTCATTCCTATCTGGCAGCATCCCCTGGCTCATACCAGACACGGCATACTACTCGCACTCACAGGGCTTTACCACCACGTTGCGGATTTCCTGGTTATCAATATATCCGCAGGCTTTCAACCCTGCCCGGATAACGGAATTCCACATCTGTGCGGATAAGTTGCAGGTGGTATCATCACTGAGTTCCACCCGACAGGCATCCTCTATCTCACAGGCTTCCCCACAGGCAATTTTATACATATTCTTACGGCTGATAGCGCCGATTTCCTCTAAGGTATTGACCATGCGGTATACCGTTGCCGGACCGATTTTGTCATCCTCCTTAGACGCCTTATAATAGATTTCCTTACAGCAGGAACATTCCTCCTCTAAAATGATATCTAAAAGCATAAGGCGCTGTTTTGTAATCCGGCAGCCTTTTTCCCGGAGCCGTTTTACAATCATTTCTTTCTGCATCTGCGTCCTGTGGTAACTCCTGGAATCATGTTTTCTGCCTTCTTTTTCTGTCGTTTTCTGTAACAAGGTTCCACCTCCTAGCTGCAGTGTCCGCCGCAATGGCTGCAATCTCCGCCGCACTGGAGAGATTTTCCGTTCTTTTTGTCCTTTATCATGCTTCTCACAATCAGAACCACAACGGCTAACAATGCTAATCCTACTACCAAAGTACCCATAAGACGCCTCCTTCTATCTTGCTCCTGCCATTCCTTTTACATTCATTTTCAAGGTACTGCTCTCTTTGTAAGGTCTGAATAACAGATAAATAAATCCGATTACAAATAAGAAAGCTACTACCGTTCCCACACCAAAGGTACCAACGGTGATTAAGGTTCCAATCTGATAGATACACATTGCAACAATATAAGCTAATACACACTGGTAACCAATAGCAAACCAGAACCATTTAACGTTGTTCATCTCACGCTTGATAGCGCCCATTGCTGCGAAACACGGTGCACATAATAAGTTAAATACCAAAAATCCATATGCAGCAACCGGAGTCATAACGTTTGCAAGGTTACTCCAAATTTCTGCTCCGTCCTCTGCCACTTCTGCAAAGCCGAATAACATACCAAAGGTTGCAACTACGTTCTCTTTTGCGATAAGTCCGGTAACGGCTGCAACTGCCATCTTCCAGCCTTCGCCGCCCTGTGTCCATCCGAGAGGTGCAAAAATCCATGCAATAGCTCCACCGATTTTAGCTAGGATACTGCCTGCCTGTGCATCAGATAATGCAGTGCCTTCCAAGCCCTCGAAATCTAACATTCCAAAGCCTCCATCTGCCCATCCGAAGTTCATTAAGAACCAGAGAACAATGGTGGATAACAAAATGATGGTTCCTGCCTTTTTGATAAAGGACCATCCACGCTCCCACATGCTTCTAAGTACATTAGAGACAGTCGGCAGATGATATGCCGGAAGCTCCATAACAAACGGTGCCGGCTCTCCGGCAAACATTTTTGTTTTCTTTAAGATAATACCGGAACAAATAATTGCTGCAATACCTATAAAATATGCACTCCATGACACCCAGCCTGCATTGTCAAAGAATGCTCCTGCAATCAGGGCGATAATCGGCAGCTTTGCTCCACACGGCACAAAGGTTGTTGTCATAATAGTCATTTTACGGTCACGGTCATTTTCAATGGTACGGGATGCCATAACACCTGGTACGCCGCAGCCGGAACCGATTAACATCGGGATAAAGGATTTTCCGGAAAGACCGAATTTACGGAAAATTCTATCCATGATAAAGGCTACACGTGCCATGTATCCGCAGCTCTCTAAGAACGCTAAGAAGATGAATAACACTAACATCTGCGGTACGAAACCAAGAACAGCACCTACACCTGCCACGATACCGTCTAAAATTAAGCTCTGCAGCCAATCTGCACAGCCGATTGCCACCAATCCGCTCTCAATCGCAGGAGGAATGATTTCACCAAACAGCACGTCATTCGTCCAGTCCGTTACAAAGGCACCTACCGTAGTAACGGATACATAGTATACAATAAACATAACCAATGCAAAGATAGGAAGTGCTGCAATACGGTTTGTCACGATGCGGTCAATCTTATCAGAAATGGTCATGCCGCCTTTTTTCGCTTTTGTAATACATTCTCCGATAATAGAGGAAATGTAAGCATATCTCTCATTGGTAATGATACTCTCGGTATCATCATCAAATTTCTCTTCCATCTGTTTGATTTCTGCGGAAACATCTGGAACGGATTTCATCTGCTGACCGATTTTATCGTCTTTTTCCAGTAATTTAATGGCAAAGAAGCGTTTCTGCTCTTCATCTACGATACCTGTCAGTTTGCTCTCTACACTGCGGATGATTTCTTCCGCGCCCTCAGAAAATTCATGAACCGGAGCTGCTGCCTGCTTTTTCTGTGCTAAGGCAACTGCTTTTTCTGCTGCCTTCTGGATTCCGGTTCCCTTTAATGCGGAAATCTCCACCACTTCACAGCCTAATTTTTTACTCAGTTTGTCAATATGTATCTTATCGCCGCTCTTCTCTAAGATATCCGCCATATTCACAGCCATAATCACCGGAATTCCAAGCTCCATAAGCTGTGTGGAAAGATAGAGATTTCGCTCAATGTTGGTTCCGTCCACGATATTGAGAATCGCATCCGGTCTCTCTCCGATAAGATAATTTCTTGCAACCACTTCCTCTAAGGTATAAGGGGACAGGGAATAGATACCCGGCAAGTCCATGATGATAACATCTTTATGACCTTTTAACTTTCCTTCCTTTTTCTCTACTGTAACACCCGGCCAGTTTCCAACGAACTGGTTCGAACCTGTCAGGGCATTGAATAACGTTGTTTTGCCGCAGTTTGGATTACCTGCAAGCGCAATTTTTACTGCCATAACTTTTTCTCCTTTATTTTTTATTTCTCTCTCTTTTCCGTCTGGCGGATTTGGGAAAGAAATTTGGTCGTATGCTGTGTCTATCTTTTGTTAGTTTATGCTAACATCGAGGCAAAAAAAATTATTCCACCTCAATCATCTCGGCATCCGCTTTCCTTAAGGACAATTCGTAGCCTCTGACTGTCACCTCCACCGGGTCTCCAAGGGGAGCTACTTTTCTCACGTAGATATCCACGCCTTTGGTGATGCCCATATCCATAATTCTTCTTTTCACCGGACCTTCCCCGGTCAGCTTTTTGACTTTTACGGTTTCCCCGCAGCCTGTTTCTTTTAATGTTTTCATTTCCTGACTCCTTTTTTCTTTC
>JAGAIK010000155.1 GCA_017626625.1 Roseburia sp. | reverse complement strand
GATAATATCCGCCGGGACGCTCCTTGATGGAAATGATATCCAATCCGAAATCCATCAAAAGCTACATATCGTTGTAAATACTTTTCCGCTCCGCCTGAATGTCATTTTTCTCCAGATACTCAATGATTTCCGACATGGTAACTGCGTGCTCCTCGTCGGTCTTTTCCAAAAGGAGCTGCATAAGATATAGAAGTTTTAATTTCTGCTTTTCTGATTTTGCCATTCCGCACTCTCCTGTGGTCTGCCTCTTGTACAAATCCGTACACTATTTCTCCTTCATTATAGCGCAGAAACCTTTAAAATGCTATTGCGTTATGGGGAAACGCATATCATAGTGAATATCGCCAAAACTCCCCTCTTAAAATTTGTACAATTACATCTTTTTGTCAAAAACCCCCATTTTCCCCATTGCAGAAGAAAAATATCATGCTATAATGGAATTAACCAAATAAATTAATACCGAGAGACATGAGCAAGGTAAATGAAACGACCAGAATCGTTTTATTTGTCTTGCTCTTTTTTCACCCGAAAAATGCTGTTTTTGCATTCTTTCCAGTGAAAACCGGAAGTTCTTCATCACCCACTCTTTCAGAACTTCTTCCCTCGCACCTCTCGGAGAAAAGGAGAACATATGATGTATGATGTAGCAATTATCGGGGCAGGCGTCATTGGCAGCGCGATTGCAAGAGAATTATCCAGATATCAGGTAAATGCCTGTGTCATTGAACGGGAAGAGGATGTCTGCTGCGGCACCTCCAAAGCCAACAGCGCCATTATCCATGCGGGATTTGATGCTACTCCCGGCACCTTAAAGGCAAAATTAAATGTTCGGGGAAACGAGCTGATGGAGCAGCTTTCTAAGGATTTAGACATTCCGTTTAAGAGGAACGGCTCCTTAGTAGTGTGCACCAAAGACCAGGACAGAAACGGCCTTAACGCTTTACTGGAAAAAGGTGAGAAAAACGGGGTTCCGGGGCTTCGTATTTTAGAGCGTGAGGAATTAATCGCCCTTGAACCAAACTTAAGCGATGATGTCACCTGTGCCCTCTTAGCGCCTACCGGGGGTATCGTTTGTCCTTTCCATATGACCATGGCATTTGCAGAAAACGCATATACAAATGGGGTTGCGTTCTTCTTAAATACCAATGTCACAAGCATAAACAAAACCGACGATAAATTCGTCATTAAAACCACGCACACCGACACAAAACAGCCGGAAACCATCGAGGCAAAGGTTGTAATCAACGCCGCAGGCGTTTACTCCGACACCTTCAACAACATGGTGAGCTCACATAAGCTTCACATCACCGCAAGAAAAGGGGAGTACTGCCTGTTAGACAAAGACGCCGGAGCCCACGTGAGCCACACCATTTTCCAGCTTCCTTCCAAGATGGGAAAGGGCGTTCTTGTTTCCCCCACCGTTCACGGCAACCTCTTAGTAGGACCTACCGCAGTGGATGTGGAGGACAAAGAAGCCGTAAACACCACCCAGGAGGGCTTAGACTCCTTAGCAGGCACCGCTTCCTTAAGCGTAAAAAATGTTCCTATGCGCCAGGTAATCACCTCCTTTGCCGGACTTCGTGCCCATGAGGACGGCGGTGACTTCGTAATCGGAGAAGCCGAAGATGTGAAAGGATTCATCAATGCAGCAGGTATTGAATCACCGGGGCTTTCCTCCGCCCCTGCCATCGGTGAAATGGTAGCGGAAATGGTGCGCGACATGCTTTTCTTACAGGAAAAAGCTGATTTCGTTCCTACCAGAAAGGGCATTTTACATCCGGAAACCCTTACCTTAGAGGAGCGCAACCAGTTAATCAAAGAGCAGCCGGCTTACGGCAATATCATCTGCCGCTGCGAAATGATTACCGAGGGTGAAATCTTAGACGCGATTCACCGCCCCTTAGGCGCCCGTTCCTTAGACGGTGTCAAACGCCGTACCCGTGCAGGCATGGGACGCTGCCAGGCAGGCTTCTGTTCTCCGCGTACCATGGAAATCTTAGAGCGTGAAGTTCCTATGAGTATCTATGACATTACGAAAAACGGCGTAGACGGTGCCATTGTCATCGGCCGCAACAAAGAGATTTAGGAGAGGGAGGAAATCATCATGAAACATTACGATTTAGTCATTGTAGGCGGTGGTCCTGCCGGTCTTGCTGCCGCTGTATCTGCAAGAGATAACGGCATCGAGAGCATCTTAATCATAGAGAGAGACAAAGAGTTAGGCGGTATCCTAAACCAGTGTATCCACAACGGTTTCGGCCTGCATACCTTCAAAGAAGAGCTGACAGGCCCGGAGTACGCAGCCCGTATTGTGGCGCAGGTATTAGAGCGGGGCATTGAATACAAATTAAACACTATGGTAATGGACATCTCCGCAGACAAGAAAATTACAGCCATGAACCGTGAGGACGGTATGTTTGAGGTAGAAGCAACCGCTGTCATCTTAGCCATGGGCTGCCGTGAGCGTTCCAGAGGCGCTTTAAATATCCCGGGTTACCGTCCGGCAGGTATTTTCTCCGCAGGAACCGCACAGCGTCTTGTAAACATGGAAGGCTATATGCCGGGCCGTGAGGTGGTTATCTTAGGTTCCGGTGACATTGGACTTATCATGGCAAGACGTATGACCTTAGAGGGGGCAAAGGTAAAGGTAGTGGCTGAGTTAATGCCATATTCCGGCGGCTTAAAGAGAAATATCGTACAGTGTCTTGACGACTTTAACATTCCGTTAAAATTAAGCCATACCGTTATAGATATCGAGGGCAAAAACCGTGTGGAGGCAGTTACCATCGCAGAGGTGGGTCCTGACCGCAAACCAATCCCCGGCACAGAAGAGCGTTACACCTGTGACACACTGCTGCTCTCCTGCGGCTTAATTCCGGAAAACGAGCTGAGCAAGAGCGCCGGAGTTTCCTTAAATCCGGTTACCTCCGGTCCTGTGGTAAACGACAGCTTAGAGACAAATATCGACGGTATCTTCGCCTGCGGCAACGTCCTTCATGTACACGACCTAGTGGACTACGTTTCCCAGGAAGCCTCCACAGCCGGAAAAAATGCCGCCGCTTATATCAAAAACGGTTCTTCCAAAGACGCTAAAATCGTGGAAATTCTTCCGGTGGACGGCGTGCGCTATACCGTTCCGAAATATGTCCGTCCCACCGAGATGGACGACACCTTAACCGTACGTTTCCGTGTAGGAGCTGTCTACAAAAACTGCAGCATTGCCACCTATTTTGACGATGAATTAATCAACAGACGGAAACGCCCTGTCATGGCTCCCGGCGAGATGGAGCAGGTGATTTTGGATAAGAAAAAATTAGGTGAATATCCTGACCTTAGCAAAATTACAATTAAAATAGAAGAAAATGCGTAACGAACCGCAGCATTCCTCCGCAAATTCATGTCTGCACTGCGGCATGAATTTGCTTTACCCACAAAAAGCAGTGCAGAAATGAGGGAAACTATGAGTACAAGAGAATTAACCTGCATTGGCTGCCCCCTTGGCTGCAGCTTAAGCGTTACTTTAGAAAATGGCGAAGTCACCGCCGTTACCGGAAATACCTGTCCGCGGGGTGATGCCTATGCCAGAAAGGAAGTCACCAATCCTACCCGTATCGTAACCTCCACTGTCCGTGTAAAAGACGGCGTGTCTCCTATGGTAAATGTTAAGACAGCCTCCGACATACCAAAGGATAAAATTTTTGACTGCGCTGCGGCTCTTAGGGATGTCATTGTCACCGCCCCCGTCACCATCGGTGATGTGGTGCTTGCCGACGTGGCAGGAACCGGAGTGGACATTGTGGCAGCAAAAAATATTGCAGCCTGCTAAAGGTTTCTATTTATCTATAGCGATAAGAGGGGAAATATTATATAATGAGGGTGTCTCAAAACTCTAAGCATCCGAAAGGAGACATCAGACTATGAAAAAAGAATTTAAAGAAGCCTTAGAAGATTCCCCCATCATTGTTGCCATAAAAAATGATGCCAGCCTGCAAAAATCTTTAAAAAGTGAAAGCCATGTCATTTTTATCCTGTACGGCGACATCTGCACCATACCGGATATCGTGGCAGCCGTAAAAGACGCCGGAAAAATCGCCATGGTACATTTAGATTTGATTGCAGGCTTAAGCTCAAAAGAAATCGCCGTGGATTTTATCCGGAAATACACAAAAGCAGACGGTATCATCACCACAAAGCCCCCTCTGATTAAACGCGCAAAGGAATTAGGGCTTTACACTATCCTCCGGCTTTTTGTTCTCGATTCCATGGCATACGAAAACATTGAGCGGCAGATTAAAACCGCACGTCCGGATGTGATAGAGGTGCTGCCTGCTCTGATGCCGAAAATTGTAGCTAAAATCTGCAAAATATCTCCCATTCCCGTCATTGCCGGAGGGCTTGTATCTGACAAGGAGGATGTGATGTCACTGCTGCAGTCCGGCGTTATCAGTATTTCCTCCACCAACGAAGCCATCTGGTTTTTATGAAAAAAAGATGCGGTGCATGAGTTTTGTTCATGCACACCGCATCTTTTTTATTATCATCTGCCTAGACAGTCATTCCCTGTATTTATTCCAGTTCAACTATTTTTATAAAATCATCAGGCAAAACGACTTTCGTATGTCCTTCCTGATAATCCTTAATATTACGGGTAACAATATAGTCCATACTCTTCCTTGATGCCACTTTTTCCACAACGGCATCCTCATAATCATTTACAGGTGATGTGAGTGCTTCCATGCAGTCTGTTCCTGTCACCTCTAGTATTCCGGTCAGAGAATACAGTTTTCCCATAACCTGCTTTGCTTTCTCTGTACTGTGAAGATATTTTCTTATAAGATAGTAAATATCAGTAGCAGAGCTTGCAGTGATGTACATATCAATGATGTGATTGGCAGCCATAAGAAATATTTTTTCTGCGCTTTCACGCCAGGGT
>JAGAIK010000154.1 GCA_017626625.1 Roseburia sp. | reverse complement strand
TCAGTCAGCAGGCTTTGCTTTGGCACGGGGAATATCTGTATTGGTCATTAGCTGCCCTTGTGCTCTCGGTCTTGCCACACCTGTTGCCATCATGGTGGGCAACGGAATGGGGGCAAAAAACGGAATTCTCTTCAAGACAGCGGTATCGCTGGAGAAAGCGGGAAAGGCACAGATTGTGGCACTTGACAAAACAGGAACGATTACCCGGGGAGAACCAGAGGTTACGGATATGATTCCCACAAAGGGCAGGAGTGAAACGGAACTTTTGACCATTGCCTATGGGTTGGAGAAAAAGAGCGAACATCCGCTGGCAGGGGCAATCAATCAGAGAGCTGAGCAGGATGGACTGTCGGCAGACGAGGTCCAGCAGTTCAGGGTGTTACCCGGCAACGGTATAACGGCATCTCTTAATGATAAGGTTTTGTGTGGAGGCAGTTTTCAGTTTATCAGTGAACAAATGCAGGTGCCTGATGAGATGAAAGTAAGGTCAGAACGTCTCTCGGAAGAAGGAAAAACGCCGTTGCTTTTTGCCTGTGACGGTGAACTTTGCGGTATTATTGCTGTGGCAGATACTATCAAAGAGGATAGTGCTCAGGCAATTAAAGAAATGCAGGATATGGGCATCCATGTGGTGATGCTGACTGGTGATAACCAACGCACAGCTAAAGCTATCGGGGCAAAGGCAGGTGTGGATGAAGTAATTGCCGGTGTACTTCCTGATGGCAAGGAAAGTGTAATTCGTAAACTGCAGCAAAAAGGAAAAGTTGTCATGGTTGGTGATGGTATCAATGACGCTCCGGCACTGACCAGTGCTGATATAGGTATTGCCATTGGCGCAGGTGCCGATGTTGCCATTGATGCGGCAGATGTGGTGTTGATGAAAAGCTGCCTGGCTGATGTACCGGCAGCCATTCGTCTAAGCCGTGCAACATTGCGCAATATCCACGAGAATCTGTTCTGGGCATTTATCTACAATATTATCGGTATTCCGCTGGCGGCAGGGGTATTTATCGGTATTTTGGGTTGGCAGTTAGATCCAATGTTCGCTGCGGCAGCCATGAGTTTGTCCAGTTTTAGTGTAGTTACTAATGCACTGCGCCTGAATTTCTTTCGGATGTATGATTCCAAGAGGGATTATAAAATCAAAAAAAGATATAAAACCAAAATAGAAAAGGAGACTAAAATAATGGAAAAGACATTGAAAATTGAAGGTATGATGTGCGGGCATTGCGAGATGCATACAAAAAAAGCTCTTGAAGCAATTGATGGTGTGGCAAAGGCTGAGGTCAGTTATGAAACAGGAGAAGCTGTTGTAACGCTTGAAAAAAGTGTTCCAGATGATGTTCTTAAGAAGGCTGTTGTCGATCAGGGGTATCAGGTAACAAATATTCAATAATAATGGTACGACTGTTATACTTTTAGATAATGAAAGGAGCATTTTCGTTGACCGATATATCAGAAAAAAGAAAACATATTTGTGCGGGAATTGTTGCTCATGTGGATGCGGGGAAAACAACACTTTCCGAGGCACTTTTATATACAGCAGGACAAATTCGGAAAGTGGGCAGAGTCGACCATGGGGACGCTTTTCTGGACACTTTTGCTTTGGAAAAGGAGCGGGGCATTACCATATTTTCTAAACAGGCAGAACTTTCATGGAAAGATAAACAGGTCACTCTTTTGGATACTCCGGGGCATGTGGACTTTTCGGCAGAGATGGAGCGGACTTTGCAGGTGTTGGATTATGCTATCCTTGTCATTAGTGGTGCTGACGGTGTACAGGGACATACCCGGACATTGTGGCGGTTGCTGCAAGAGTATAAAATTCCCACATTTTTATTTATTAATAAAATGGATCAGCCCGGGACAGATTCGGCAGTGCTAATGGAAGAATTACAGAAGCAACTGTCCGGGAATATGGTTGATTTTACAGGGGGAGACCGGGAAGCGTTTTATGAAAATATTGCCCTGGCAGATGAAAAATTATTGGAGAGTTTTTTGGAAACAGGGGAAATCCGGGAGGAGGTCATTCCGGAACTGATACAGAAGAGAAAAATCTTTCCCTGCTATTTTGGCTCGGCACTGAAAATGCAGGGGGTTATGGAATTTCTGGAGGGATTTTTTACCTATACCAAAATGCCGGATTATGACCATACTTTCGGGGCAAAAGTGTTTAAAATTGCAAGGGATGAACAGGGAAACCGGCTTACTTATGTGAAGGTGACCGGTGGCGTTCTGACTGCCCGTATGGAACTGTCCGGTGCTGCCGGAGAATGGAAAGAGAAAGTAAATCAGATTCGTATCTATTCGGGAAGTAAGTATGAGACAGTCAGTGAGGCAGAGGCCGGAATGGTATGTGCCCTGACGGGATTGACCCAGACCCGTCCAGGGGAAGGACTGGGTAAGGAAGAAAAATCCAAACTGCCACTTTTAGAACCGGTGCTTACCTATCGGATTCAACTGCCGGAAGGAGTGGAGGCAGCCGTTATGCTTCCGAAACTTCGGATGCTGGAAGAGGAAGAACCGGAACTTCATATTGTGTGGAAAGAAGAATTGCAGGAAATTCAGGCACAGGTTATGGGAGAAGTGCAGATTGAAATATTAAAGCAGATGATTCAGGAACGGTTTGGCGTATCCGTGTCCTTTGACACCGGAAATATTGTATACAAAGAGACTATCCGGAATTGTGTAGAGGGAATGGGGCATTTTGAACCGCTGCGGCATTATGCGGAAGTGCATCTGTGGCTGGAACCGGGAGAGCCGGGAAGTGGATTTCAGGTTGCGGCGGACTGCAGCGAGGATATGCTGGACAAGAACTGGCAGCGTCTGATTCTGACGCATCTTTTAGAGAGAGAGCACCGGGGTGTCCTTACGGGGGCTGCCGTGACAGATGTGAAAGTGAAGTTAATTGCCGGACGTGCCCATTTGAAGCACACGGAGGGAGGCGATTTCCGCCAGGCCACCTATCGGGCAGTGCGCCAGGGATTGATGCAGGCGGAGTCGGTTCTTCTGGAACCTTTTTATGAATTCCGGCTGGAAGTTTCGGATTCTTCCGTAGGACGTGCCATGACAGATATGGAGCGGATGGGGGCGGAGTTTTCCCTGGAGCAGGATGGCAGCGGGGCATCGGTTCTCACGGGACAGGCCCCTGTGGTGACTATGC
>JAGAIK010000153.1 GCA_017626625.1 Roseburia sp. | reverse complement strand
CCGTGTTCATGAAGCCATTTCACCTGGGGATAAACCGGGGCAGTTCCCACACCGCCTGCCACAAACACGATTTTCTTTTTCTTTAACTCTTCTATATCTTCGGAAATCAGGTCAGAAGGACAGCCTAACGGCCCTACGAAATCCTGGAACGCATCTCCCTCCTGCAACGCCACCATACGCTCGGTGGAAGCGCCTACGGTCTGAAATACGATGGTGATGGTTCCCGCCTCCCTGTCATAGTCACAGATAGTCAGCGGAATACGCTCTCCTGCCTCATCAATTTTTACAATTACAAACTGCCCCGGCTCACAGTACTGTGCCACACGCGGGGCTTTGACATCCATAAGATAAATCTTATCTGCCAGCTTTTCTCTTCTTACGATTGGATACATGTTTTTCCTCCTTAGCTTGTGTTACGCTACACTCTTTAACATAATAAAGGAAAAGCCGAAGATTTTCAACGGCTTTTCCTATATTTTCTATTTATGACTGTTATTCTGTTTCCACTTTTTCTGACAATGCAGCCGCTTTCTTTATATGATATTCCGGATGCCCTCACATATCTTTCCCGCTACAAGGGGATTATTCATGGTATAAAGATGAATCCCGTCAATATCGCTTACCAGCAAATCAATAATCTGGCTTAAAGCATAGGACATTCCCGCATCAAAAAGCGCCTCCTTATTATTCTCATATTTATTTATAATTTTCTGAAAACGTTCCGGAAAGGTTGCCCCGCACATAGTTACCATCCGTTTTATCTGAGCGGCGTTTATGACAGGCATAATACCGGGAATAATGGGACCATTGATGTCTGCAATCCGGCAGTCCTCTAAAAAACGGAAAAACTGCCTGTTGTCAAAAAATAGCTGGGACAGCAATACCTCCGCACCTGCATTCACCTTTTCTTTTGTGTATTTTATCTCACTGATTCGGCTCTCTGATTCCGGATGACACTCCGGATAGCAGGCGCCCAAAAAGCAGAATTCACTTTCCTGTTTCAAATAGGAAATTAAATCGGAAGCATGTTTAAAATCTTCCTTCTCAGCAACATCCGGTTTTTTATCTCCCCGGAGGGCAAGCACATTCTCAATCCCCTCCTCTGTCAAAATCCTTGCAAATTCATCGATTTCCGCTCTGTTATAGTGGAGGCACGTTAAATGCACCACCGGCTCTACATGATACTCATACTTTATTTTTTTCGCAAGCTCTATGGTGCGGTTGCAATTAGAACTGCCCCCCGCACCAAAGGTCACGCTGATGTAGTCAGGATTTAATTCACACAAAATCGCCAGCGTTTCATCAATATTTTCAAGCTCACTGTCCTTTTTCGGCGGAAAAATCTCAAAGGACAGACTTTTTTTGTTTTTACCATATATCTCTGCAATCTTCATTTTACCACACCGTCTTTCTCTTATTCTATACTTCTTTCCTGATACGCCGCGCCGCCTCTGTCATATTTCTAAGGCTGGCATCCGTTTCCGGCATGGCTCTCGTTTTTAATCCGCAGTCAGGATTTATCCACAGTTTTTCCCGGTCAATTTTGGTAAGCATACGTTCTACGGCAGCCACGATTTCCTCCACAGAAGGTACTCTCGGAGAATGAATATCATAGACTCCGGGACCTGCCTCCGTTTCAAAATGATGCTCCCGCAAAGCATCTAAAATCTGCAAATCCGAGCGGGACGCTTCAAAGGTGATGACATCCGCATCCATCGCATCAATGGCGGGTATGATATCTGTAAATTCACTGTAACACATATGGGTATGAATCTGGGTTTCCGGTTTTACGCCGCTGTGCGTCAGCCGGAAAGCCGGAATCGCAAAATCGAGATACTCCTTTTGCCAGTCCGTTTTCCTTAAAGGCAGTTTTTCCCGCAGTGCCGCCTCATCTATCTGTATCATACGGATTCCGTTTTTCTCCAAATCCAGCACCTCATCTCTGATTGCCAGTGCAATCTGGGAAATGGATTCCTTTATGGAAATATCTTCCCTCGGAAATGACCAGTTTAAAATCGTGACGGGACCTGTCAGCATTCCCTTCATGATTTTTTTCGTCAGGGACTGTGCATAGACCGACCATTCCACGGTTATAGGCTTTTCTCTGTACACATCGCCCCATATAATGGGCGGTTTTACACATCTTGTGCCATAGGACTGCACCCATGCTTTTTCCGTGAATAAAAAGCCTCCCAAAGCCTCCCCGAAATACTCCACCATATCATTTCTTTCATATTCTCCGTGAACTAATACGTCCAGCCCGATTTCCTCCTGCCACCGGACGCACTCCGCAATCTTTTTCCGGTTAAATTCCACATATTCCTGCTCTGATATTTCGCCTTTCCGGTAAGTGGAACGGTTCGCCTTCACATCCTTTGTCTGTGGGAAAGAGCCGATGGTTGTTGTGGGAAGTTCCGGCAGCCCGAAGACTTTTTTCTGCAGTTTCTGACGTTCCCTCCGGGCCGGCAGCCTTACATAATCACTGTCCTTTACAAGGGAAAGCCGTTTCTCTACCTCTACATTCCGGCAGTTTCTGTCTTCTGCAAACAGCTTTTCATTATTCAGATAGGCAGCGTCGGAATGATAAGCTCCGCATTCCGAAAGATATTTTAACTCCCTTAATTCCTCTAACTTTTCTTCTGCAAAGGCAAAATGATCTAAGTATTCCGGCGACAGCTTTTTCTCATGCTTTAAGGTATAGGGCACATGCAGCAGGGAACAGGAGGTCGACAGCACTGTCTGAATCCCCTTTTTCTGCAATGCTTCCAGGGTCTGTAAGGTTTTTCCATAATGGTTTTTCCAGATGTTTTTTCCGTTGATCAGACCTGCAAATAACAGCTTATCCTCTGGGAAGCCATAGGTTTCTATCAGACGACAGGTTTCTTTTCCCTCGATAAAATCAAGACCGATTCCCCCAAAGGGCATTTTTATCAATTCAGGATAAACGTCCCTGACATCACCAAAGTAAGTCTGAAGCAATACCTTGCACTGCTTTACGGAGGGCAAAATCCCATCGTAAAGCTTACGGAATAAAGTTAAATCCTCCTTTTCCATATCCTGTACCAGGGACGGCTCGTCAAACTGAAGCCATGCAACCTGATATTCTTCACATTTTTTTATCAGTTCCCGGTACGCACAGATGACTTCCTCTAAATAATCGTCAGCCGTTTTTTTCCCGGTATAGCGGCACAGCTTTAACAAGGTATAGGCGCCGATGACCACAGGCTTTGTCTCTATCCCAAGGGCTTTTGCCTCTGCATATTCGTCCCACAGCTTACTGCCGGAAAGCGTTATCACGGTATCGTCCTCTAACTCCGGGACGATGTAATGGTAATTGGTATTGAACCATTTTTTCATGGCAAGCGCCCTGACATCCCCCGAAGCTCCCTGATACCCCCGCGCCATGGCAAAATAAGTATCTAACTCCGGTAAATTTAATTCCCGGTAACGTTTTGGAATGATACCAAACAGCACCGCCGTGTCTAACAGCATGTCATAATAAGAAAAATCATTACTGGATATGTAATCGATTCCTGCGTTTTTCTGTGTATTCCAATGCGTCTTCCGCAAAGTCTCCGCCGTCTGCCGCAGTTCCTCTGCCTTAATTTCATTTCTGAAATATTTTTCACAGGCAAATTTTAATTCTCTTACTGTTCCAATCCTTGGAAATCCAATCACTGATGTCTGCATAATCTCCTCCAAATCATAATGTATCTCATCTTTTTTTCGTTACGGTTCGCAAGCCATCAGCTACGTGGCGTATGATGCACAATGAACAGCAACTTTTCTCTCATTATAATTTGTCTGGTTCTGCTTGTATAATATATATAAATACAGGTTAGCCATAGTTTTAAACTATGGCTAACCTGTTTAAAAATTCCTATTCCACGTATTTTTTCAACGCCTCTAAATAACTGCTGCCAAGCCGGCTGAGCAGCCCCTTGCCATGGGTAATATAACCGATGTGCATACTGCTTTCCTCTGCTAAGGGGACGGCAATAATATCTTTTCCGTTGAGTTTTCTGTCGATGACACCGCTGCATACCGTATATCCGTCTAACCCGATTAAAAGGTTGAATAACGTTGCCCTGTCCCTCACCCTTATATTTTTCTTTCGCTCCGAAACGGAGAAAATCTCTTCTGAAAAATAAAAGGAATTATGCTCCCCCTGTTCAAAAGACAGGTAGGGATAGGGCATAAGCTCTTCGTTGGTAATGATTTCCCGGTCCGCAAGGGGATGCTTCCTGCTGATAAATACATGGGGCTTTGCCACAAAGAGCGGATGAAATTCCAACTCACGGGACTTTAAGATTTTACGGATTACCGTCTCATTAAAATCATTCAAAAACAAAAGCCCGATTTCACTTCTCATCCGGGCAACATCTTCAATAATTTCATAGGTCTGTGTTTCCCTTAAGCTGAAATCATATTCCTCCTGCCCGTATTCCTTGATTAAATCCACAAAGGCGTTGACGGCAAAGGAATAATGCTGTGTGGACACGCAGAACTGCTTTTTTCCCCCGCCGCTGCCCTTATATTTATCTTCCAGAATCGCCGCCTGCTCTAACACCTGCCTGGCATACCCCAAAAAATCTTCCCCTTCCCTGGAAAGGCTGATTCCCTTATTGGTTCTGTTAAAAATCCGGATATTCATTTCCTTTTCCAATTCGTGGATGGCATTTGTCAGGCTGGGCTGGGATATATAGAGTTTTTCGGCTGCCTCTGTGATAGTTCCCGTTTCCGCCACTGTTCTGACATATTTTAACTGCTGAAGTGTCACAGTATCCCCCGCTTTCCTCTTTCCTGAAAACCAAATAACAGTTCCTGATACTTTCATACTTTAATCGTATCAAGCCACTTTGTCAACAAATTCACCCTTTTTACCGGGTATCCTTTTCCTCCCAAACCTGCCCTTCTTCCCAAAGCAGGATTATTTCCACATCATATCCGCCGCAGGGACGCTTTTTCAGACAAAACCGGAATCCATGGGCTTCTGCAATCTGTTTTGCAATGCGAAGCCCCATGACATGTACCGTCTCCCCCTGCAATAAATCTTCTCTTCCCGACAGCGCCTCCACAACTTTTTCCGGGATACCGCAGCCTGTGTCCGAAAAAAAGAGATGGATACCGTCCTGCTTCTTAGAAAGCTCAATCAAAACCTCCGCCCCCTGGGGGTTATGCCTGAGACTGTTTCCTATGAGATTGCGGAAACACCGCAGAAGCAGTCCCGTATCCCCCAAAAAACAGCACCCCTCCACGCCGTCATTTATCTTAAGCGCTATGTCATATTTTTCTGACAGACCGTCATTATAATATTCCGCAACACACTCCCGCAAAAGTCCTGCGGGGGAAAAGTCTGTCTTTTGCAGCGGCTGCGACTGATATTCCAATTTCGAGGTCAGGTTCAAATCGGAAATCAACTGCCGGATGATGATACTCTTCCTGCGAATCACCTCCGCCTTTTTCCGTTCCTCTTCCCCAAGGCTTTTCTCCTCCGCCAGCTCGTCCGCATATCCGGTAATCAGGGCTAACGGCGTCCGGATGTCGTGGGACACGCCTGCAATCCAGTCCGTCCTCGCTTTCTCCCGTTTTGACAGCTTTTCGTCCTGCCATCTTAACAGGGCGGAGGTCTGATTCAATTTTGCCGCCAAATCCCCCAGCACCCCTTTTTCCGAAAGCCCCAGCACCGTTTTTTCTTCCAGGCTCTCAATCCCTCTTGCAATAGGTTTTAAGGAACGGTAAAAACGGTACGCCATCACCAGCGCAAGACCTATGAGAATCACCGCATTGGCAGCCAGCAGACATTTTATAAGCGACGGTACCTGCTCTAACAGCTCCATATCATAAACCGCCGTAATCTTTGTGACGCTGCCCTTTTCCATGCCGAACACACAGAGCAGGTCTCCTCTCCGCCATACCCGTACCGGATAGTCCCTCAGATACCAGCGGGAAAAAGCAGCGACGTCCCCTAAACTGTAATGCAGCGGCAATTCCTCCGGAAGCTCATAGCTCCAAACCACCGAACCGTCCTCCGAAAGCAGCATCGCCCAGAGAAAAGAGCTTTCCTGCAATTTTTCATAACCCGCCCCGGACAACTGCCAGCCTCCCTCCCCGCAGGATAATTCCTGCACAATCT
>JAGAIK010000012.1 GCA_017626625.1 Roseburia sp. | reverse complement strand
GCGCCGCCAATACAAAAATCTCCCTGGGCTTTGATATCCGCAATCAGTTCGCTGGCATGTTTGTACTGGTTCGGCAGCGGAAAATCTGCGTTCTGAGGGATATCCCCACGCAGCGCCAGAATATTTTCAATTTTATGTTCCTTTAATTCCTGAATCACGGACGCCACTTTCTCTTTCGTGGAGGACGCACAGGTCAAATGCGCCAGTGCCGGAATATGATTGACGTTGCAGACCTCGTTGGCAAGTTCTACCGTATAATCGGAGGTTCCCCCTGTTGCCCCGTATGTGACACTGATATAAGCAGGTTTTACTCCCGCCATTTCTTTTACTATTCTTTTGTAATTTTCTAACTGTGCTCCCTGCTTCGGCGGAAAAAGTTCGCAGGAAATGGTTACCTCATCGGATTTTAATAATTCTGTTAGTCTCATATGTACCTCTCTTCATCACCAAAATTTTTGCAAATCTATCTGTATTTTAACGCAGCAAGTGCTGCCCGCAAATCAAAATTTTTCTGTTCTTAAGAAACGCCCTAAAAGCTCCGCAGCTTATCCGTCCCGTCATCCACCGTATTTTCAATCTTACGGATGACTACATAATAGGAATAATTCTCATTTACCACCACTTCCACCCGGTCGCCCACCTTATGACCTAAAAGCGCCTTTCCTAAGGGGGATTCATTGCTGATTAAATTCTTTAACGAATTTCCCCGGACCGTAGTGACTAATTTATAAACCTCTTCCTCGTCGTCCTCCTCAAAATACACGGTAACGGTATTATTCATTCCCACCTCATCCTCTGCGGATTCTGTGGAAATAATCTTTGCGGTCTTTATCATTCGCTCTAAATACCGGATGCGGCTTTCGTTCTGGTTTTTATCTTTCTTTGCCGCATGGTACTCAAAATTTTCACTCAAATCCCCATGGGCTCTCGCCTCTTTCACCGCTTCAAGTGCCTGCTTGCGCACCACTAACTTCCGGTACTCAATCTCTTCTTCCATCTTTTTGATATCCTGCTCGGTCAATTCGTCATACATGAATTTTGCCTCCTTCACAGGTATTTATTATACTGTTTTTCACTTGTTACGTCAAACCCTTCGTAATTACGGCACTCCAACGCCTCTTACTCACCCAGGTGCACCATTTAGTGCACCACGTTATAAAACCTTTAAAGTATCGGCAACTTGCTCTACTTCCTTTCGCTTAGCACAATTTCATTGTAAGTTGTCGTCTTTTTTAGGAACTCATCCATCTGCCAGCAAGTTTGAAAATCGGATAGTACACCGTTAAGAACATATTTCTCACCAAATACAGTATTCCCAAACAGGATTTCTGCCAGTACCGTCAATTCATCCCTTAAACCATACTTTGCCACTACTGTTCCTGAATCGCTTAGTGACATACCGACAATCTCATGCTTCTTTGGATGAAACAAACTATTAGCCGGCTTTGCTTCGGTCGAAACCGGAACCATTGCCACTGCCAAGACTGCCACCAGCACTACTACTAATTTTCTTAAATTTCTCATACTCTTTCCTCCTGGCTCCTTTTTCCTTTTCTACTTGGTTATAGTATCGGCTCTTATCGAAAATGGTTTAAAAAAATTTTCAAATGTGATATCTGCTCAAAATGCTCTGGCTTTCTTCTCTGCAACTTGATGTGCT
>JAGAIK010000152.1 GCA_017626625.1 Roseburia sp. | reverse complement strand
ATCGCGCCCGCCAGCGCTGCTGCTAAAAATTTTTTCTTCATATCTTATCTCCTTTTTTCTGCACCTTTCTGTGTGCTTCTTTTGATGGTTCCATTCTAATAAATTTTCCCCTTTTTATGAATGGAAATAGAAGATAGCTTATTTGAAAAAATCCGACATTTCTTTTCCTGCCTGTTCACGGTATTCTGAAGGAGTTGTCCCGGTTACCTTCCGAAATGCCTTGGAAAAATATTGCCCATCTCCCGGAAATCCAACCAGTTCCACCACCGATGACATCTTTATATCCTGCTTATATCGTATAATACGCTTAGCCAGTTCAATCCTTAAGTTTAATACATAAGTGGAAAACTTTTCTTTGCTGTACCGGAGAAATACTCTGCCTAAATAGTCCTCATTCATAAATAATACTTCTTTCGCCAGATACCGGATATTCATTTCCGGCATTGCAAGATACCTGTATATTGCAAGCAATATCGTCTGAAATCTTTTTTCCTCTTTGTCATCTTCCTCCGGTATCCTTTTTTTGTGATACAAAAAATCCGCCGTTTCAGCTAAAAGTTCCCATTCCGTCTCTTCCGCCGTTTTCTCATCCTTCCCCCCGGCAATATCCGATTCTCCATACAGGACTCTCTCAATCCAGTCACATACTTCTTCCTTTTTCCCGTACGCATAACCGTCAAGGCGCATTTTGCAGAACGCAAGGTACAGTTCAAATAAAATTACCCCGAAATCCTTCGTCTGCTGCAGTACTTCGTAGTTTACCAGACAGGACATCTCACTTTTAATTCCGCGAAACATCTCATAACTTAAGACTTTATCCTGTTTTTCCACTCCTCCCATCCGATGCAGTTCCTCCGTCTGCAGATAAAGTTCTCGTATACCCTTTAAACTTCCGGCATTACTGACAGCCATGGAAATCTGCTGGTCGGAAAAACGTACAAATGTCTCCTGTGCACTTTCCAATATCGTTTCTAATTTCTGAATGCCAATATCCCTGAGAAGGAAAAACACTTCATTTGAAATCGCCGTTGTCAGTATCAGATTTTCTCTTTCCAAAAGTTCTTCCATAATATTTTCCAGTACAAACTGTTCCAGATAATCGATTTCCCTGGAAAACCGGATTGCCAATACACGCACCTTCTGATTTTCGCCGCCTTCCAGTTCATTCATAAACAGGCAGTAATCGGCTTCTATCTGTTCACGCCCCAGCAATATATTACGAAATACCTGCTCCTTAGCTCTCGGAAGCAGCCTGCGAATCGTAGAATCGTAGTTAGCTTCCTGCTTCTTCTGCTGCCGTTTCTGCTCAAGTGCCAGTTTCACCTTCTCAAGAACCTCTGCAATTTTTTCCTCGTCACAGGGCTTCAACAGATAATGCCTTACTCCCTCTTCCATTGCCTGACTCGTATATTCATATTCTCCGTATCCGGACAGCACAATAAACTCTATTCCGGGAAAATCCGGCTTTGTCTTCCGTATCAGTTCAATTCCATTCATAACAGGCATCTTAATATCTGTCAGGACAATATCCGGCTGCAGTTCCTGTATTTTTTCAAAACCTTCCACTCCGTTCCATGCCGTTCCTACAAGTTCAATGTCATAGTCGCTCCATGAAACAAATTGTGCCATTCCTTCCCGTTCAACCTCTTCATCATCAACAATCAGTAACCGATACATCTGATTTCTCCTTTACTATCTTTGGTATACGAATTATGACTACAGTTCCTTCTCCCAACTTACTGTCAATTAAAAATTCGCTGTTTTTGTATGTAATTTTTAACCGCTCATATATATTTTTCAAACCAATTCCATGTCCCTTCGGCACAATCGTGAAATTCCGAACTGCCTCTAACTCTTCCGGCAGCATTCCGGGTCCGTCATCCGCCACCCGGATACAGATATCATCTTCTTTTTCGATTGCAGACACACATATCCGGCAGCCGGTCAAGGACTGATCCACACCGTATAAAATTGCATTTTCTATCAAAGGCTGTAATACCATCCGCGGTATCATGTACTTCTGTAAATTTCCCTGTTCCTGCAGTTCAAATACTGCGCGGTTCTTATACCGGAATTGCTGTATTGTGATATAGCTTTTTGCCATACTCACTTCTTCCGCCACTGTAGCATATTGCTCTTTTGCAAATGAGGCACGCATCAGATTGCCCAGTTCTACAATCATTTTACTCGCATCCTGATTCCCCTTTATCATCCAGTTTACCGTATTCAACGTATTATATAAAAAATGAGGATTAATCTGTGCCTGCAGCATCTTGTATTTCGTATCCTTAATCAATAGCTGTTTTTCATAATTTTCATGAATCAAACTGTCAATTTTTTCCAGCATCACCTTAAAATCCTGAGCCAGCAGTCCCGCCTCATCCCTGCGGTCCTCCACCTGTAAAAAATCTCTGGCGCCTTTGAAGTCTCCCTGCTCCGCCAGATAAATCGTCTCTGTCAACCGCTGAAACGGGCTCGTAATTACACTTGCAACCTTTCTCATAATCACGATTGTAATCAGGAAAATAACGATTAATCCACCAAACATTACATAACGCAGCATCACTGCCTGCCCCATAATATGGCTGTACGGCACATAGTTTACATACATCCACCCGTTTTTTTCCGATTTCAGGTAGGACATAAAATAACTTTCTCCCTGGTGTTTTATAATTTGATACCCCTGGGAAGAATCCATCTTCGGCAGTTTGGGGCTTTCCTGCGTACTTCCGTAAATCATTTCATCTCCCGAATACACATATAACAATGAATCTGAAAATTCCAGTGCATTCTTCTGCTTTTCTATTGTGCCTGCTATATCACTGGTAATAATCACGGTTCCCAGATAATTCAGGCTTGCATTCTTTGTCTCTAAAATATCTCTTCCCGACAACTGATATGGAAACTCCTCCGTAGGCGGCAGCACAACATCCGCTCCTCTTGCTTCCTTACACATGGCAAGCAGCTTTTGGTATGTTTCGTCCTCCACTTCACCGCAGTCCGTCCCTATAAAAATCCTGACACTCTTACGATCCATATAAATCGCATTCTGCACAGACGAATGCACATTTATTTCATTCAAAAATATCTTGCGAATCGGATATAATTTATAATAAAATTCCTGTGATAAATACCTTGCGTCCGCTGCTTCTGCCAGAGCCGCCTGTACATCACCATCCATTGCCAGTGTATAGCTGAGATTTTCTATTTTCTCCAGGTCATCATTTACCTTTTGCGCAAAAAATTCCAGTTCCTGCAGAGATTTATCGTATATTTTTGTATCATAAATATGAAAACTCGCCTGCAGCCCAATCATAGATATTCCACATGTTATTCCTGTCACAAGCAAATAAACCAGTACCATTTTTCCTGCCAATTTCATATTTCTGAAGCTGTTCTTTATATGTTCCCACATATCTTCTCCCCTTTGAACGTTATATTTTCATAGAGCATTCCACAATAACCCGATAAATTTATCATATAATAGTCCAATTATTTTGACAAGTACCGCAATTTCCCAATATATATTGCAAAAAATATATCTTTTCCAAAAAAAGAATGTAAATTTCCCCAAAATATAGTATAGTAAAATTAACAGAAACTTATTTTTCTTGCAAAGGAGAATGCATATGCTAGTTACTTTAATTCCTTTATTTGATGAAAATTTAAAAGTCAGTGCCTATTCCCTGTTTACACAGAAGCACAACTTTTTTCTGCAGCCCAGTCTCCTCGGAACCGGGCAGAACGACGGCGCCTCACGCATTGCGGGGCTTGAGCTGATGGAGACCATGGGCATCGAAACCCTCTCCTCCGCTGATGAGGTTTTCGTATCCATCGGAAATATCTCCATCTTTTCCGATATCCCCGGACAATGCAGCGCTCCCCACAGCCGGGTGGTTCTGCTGATTGACAACACGATTCCCCCGATTGAAATGTATTTAAACCGCTTAATGGAGCTAAAAAATCAGGGCTACCGGCTTGCCATCCGCAATCTTCCCGTTGCCAGCTATGAAAGCAGCGCCCCTATCCTAAAGCTTATGGACTACATTTTGATTGACAGCCAGAAGGTAGACATCACCAAAGCCCGTATCTATTTCAACAGGCTCTATCCCTCCTTAAAGCTGATTGCCTCCAACATCCAGACCATGGAGGCATTCGACGCATTAAAGGCGGACGGAAGCTGTTCTCTGTTTGAAGGCAGCTTTTTCCGTCTCCCCATCACAAAAGGGGCTTCCGAAGTAGCGCCCTTAAAAGTCAACTATATTGAATTAATGAATCTGGTAAACACCGAAGATTTCGACCTGACCAAGGCCGCTGACATCATCAGCCGTGACACCGCTCTGGTGATTCTTCTGTTGCAGATGGTAAATAAAATGGCGCTCAATTCAGAAATAACCTCCATCCGCCACGCCGCTGCCATGTTAGGTCAGAAAGAACTGCGGCGCTGGATTAACACCGCTCTCATCAATGAGCTTTGCTCCGACAAACCCAGCGAAGTCACCCGGCTCTCCCTACTGCGCGCCAAGTTTGCGGAGAATCTCGCTCCTGCTTTCGAGCTTGCGGGAAAATCCTCTGAGGTATTTTTGATGGGGTTATTTTCTATTCTGGATATCATTTTAAACAAGCCTATGGAGGAAGCGTTACAGTTGGTGAAGGTTTCCCGCGAGATAGAAAATGCGCTTCTTTACCGCCAGGGCGCCCTTGGAGAAGTTTTAGATTTCATCACACAGTATGAAGCTGCCAACTGGCAGGAGGTATCGCGGCAGATGGTGCTGAAAGATATTTCCATGAATACTGTTTATGATGCTTATGCGGATTCTTTGAGGTGGTACAGGGAGCTGGTTTCTGTGAGATAAGTATAAAACCAGACGGGGCTGTAAGAAACAGTAAAGAAATACCTCCTGCCGTCAATTTACTCTTTTTCGATTGATATAGATATAGTAAATAACACATACAATCAGCGT
>JAGAIK010000011.1 GCA_017626625.1 Roseburia sp. | reverse complement strand
GTTTGAATCAATACCTTTTGCTTTATTTTCATATGTAATGCTGTTCTTTAATACATGGTTTCCGGAAAGGGCGGAACCACCCATTTTAAAGCCGTTTCCGTTTCCTGCATTGATGACGGTTCCGGTAAAGCTGATGTTTCCTCCGCTTACCACAGGGGTACCATAATTCGCATTTTCAAATTTCAGGGTACATTCTTCCATGGAATTTCCCAATCCAAGGTTCTTCTGAATATAACTGTCATCTAAGGTGCTGCTATCTCCCACAATTAAAAATCCATTCCGGTATGCCACACTGTTTTTAATAGTTACTGCACCAATAGAACCCGTTGCTGTTTTTGCAAATAAATCCCAACCGTCATCTGCATTGTACGCTGCGATACAGCCGTCAAACACATTGCCTTCTCCAGTGGTCAGTTTTGCTGCGAAGCCGTCGGCATCCTCCATCGCTCCGTCCGCATTGTTCATGGAAGTACAGTTTTTAATGGTATTATAGGCTGGCCAGTCAGAAGCATCCTCCGTACTCAGGCTGCTAATCTGAAGTCCCGTGTTACCATTATTGTAAAAATTCATCTGCTCAATGATATTGTAATCGCCTGCCACCTGACAACCCTTCGCACCATCTGCGGTGTTGCACAGATTGATTCGTTTAAAGTGCCAGTAATCCCCCCAGATTTCCAATCCTGTTCCGGTTCTGTTAAAGTCAAGCACTGCATACTCGTCAGAGCTTTCCTCGGTCATGACTGTAATATAGTTATCTGCCGTACCGCTAATTCCTTTCTCGATGGTCAGTTTTGAATCGATGGTATAGGTCTCTGCTTTTAAAATAATGGTCTGTCCCGCTTTTGCATAGCCGAAAGCAGTTGCAATATCTACAGGATTGTTTTCTGTTCCGTCTCCCGCAGCACTTCCGTTGGCGGAGACATAGATGGTATTTCCGTCAAAGGTCCGGTATGTCACGGCTTTTTCCACCGTCTCTGTTCCTGTCGCAGCAACACCGCCTTTTCCTAATACGGTATAATCATTAAACCAGTAACCCACCATGTTGTCACGGTCTGCATTTTCCGTTGTATCAGGTGTAAATTCCACAGCAAACGTGGTATCCTTGTCGATGGTTGTCTCCACCTCGTATGCTTTATTTGCTGTAATCTCTGCATTCTCTACTAATACCGTGCCCGTGGTTTTGTTTTTTATTGTCGCCTTGCCGTCTGCATTTGCCTTAAACACCACCTTATAAGCTCCGCTTGAAGTAGAGGGGCTTGTGATGGTATATTCAGGCGCTATGTATTCGATAGGTCTCTTTTCATAATTACTTTCATCTGCCTCTGAGGTTCTGAAAATAATATTGCTAAAAGTTGCATTACAGCCTCTCGCCACTGCGAAACCGACATATTCCTTGTTTTTATCAATCTTCTCTAACGGGTCATCCCCTGCTGCTGCCTTATAATAAGTATAAGATTTGAGTACGTCTCCGCTGCTTTTATCATAATAAGTCATGATATAAGAAGAATCTGTCTCTTCGAGACTAATCCGGTAAGTCTCATCTTTTTGAATTAAAACAGAACTTTGATCAGCCGCATCCACCAATCCGCCGGAATAAAGGTTAAATTTTCCCGGAGTAGGCGCTTTTGCGGTATCTGTAATTCCGTCAAAGCAACGATAGCCTATGATGTCTTTCACGCCTAAATGCTCCACCCCGTCAACATCTACGTAATCAAATTTTGTTCCCATAGTTGCCATGGAGTTTGTATAAAAATTGCTGGCTGCCACACCATTCTCGCCAATGCTGTCTCTTGCTAAAAGAGCAAATCCTTCCTGCCCATCTACGTTATCCTTTGCCTGAATGTAATCTACTGTTACATCCGCCTGCAGGTAGAAATTTTCTTTCCCCGCTTCCAATGTGGTGTAGTAATAGGAAATTCCGTCGTAACCGTCCGTTGCCACGAATTTTCCGCCTTTTTTGTCAATCGTTCCATTGCTTTTTACTGTACAGCTAGTCATTTTTACCACATCATCATTTTCCTGTGTCAAATCCGTACCCGCTTCAATTCCGGTACCCTCTACCAAAGTATTGCAGGTTGCATTTGTACTTGTACCAAACCAGGCAAACTGCCAGTCGCCTGACATTTCTGCTTTTTCGTCGATTTCTTCTGTTGCCTCTTCCGTCTCCGTTTCCCCGGTTGCTTCTGTTTCTTCAATTTCCGCAGGCTGGGCAGCTTCCGTTGCTTCTGTCAGTTCCTCCACAACCTCTGTCTCCTGCTCCTCTGTCTGCTCTTCCGGTTCCTCAGCCTCTGCTTCGCCGGCTATCTCCTCTGTTTCCGTTCCTGTGGTAACGCTTTCATCCACTGTTTCCGTCACATTCTCTCCGGTTTCTGCTGTCTCCGTTTCCTCAGTTTCCGTGGCAGCGCTTTCATTTTCTGTCTCCTCCATCTCCGTGACAGCGCTCACGCCCAATGTCTCCGTTGTTTCTCCCGGCAATTCCTCCGCAGAATCCACGGTCTGCTGTGCCGAAGCCGCATACACCGGTACGTTGGTAACTGCCATAGATATTGACATTATGACCGCCAATGCGCCGGTGAGCCATTTTCTTTTTCTCATTTTGTTTCCCCTTTCTACAATATCTGTATATTTTATCCAAGTAACTCCATTGTAAGCGTTTACATCTAAGAGCGCAATGCCTATAATTCCCAAAATATTTTTGCAGTTTTTATTCATTATTACCAATAACTTATCTTTTTGTGCCGCCGGGTATTTTATTCTTGTGAAAAACTCCTATAGTTTCTGTTGTAAAATCTCCCATAAAGTGTTAGGATAAAACTATGGTAAAAATTTAACAATCTTTGTTTTTCGACAAAGATTCCCGAAATTCTTATAAACTCACAGGAGGTATTTGTGTAATGGATTTTTCACAGGAATACAAACAGAAACTGGTATCTGCCGATGAGGCAGTGAAATTAATCAAATCCGGTGACTGGGTAGATTACGGCTGGTGCACCAACACCGTTGACGCCTTAGACAAGGCTCTGGCGAAGCGCACCGACGAATTAAAGGATGTCAAGCTCCGGGGCGGTATTCTTTTAAAACCCCTGGCTGTTTTTGAGCGTGAGGACGCAGGAGAGCATTTCATCTGGAACTCCTGGCATATGTCCGGCATTGAGCGTAAATTAATCAGCCGCGGCTGCGCTTACTACGCACCCATCCGTTATTCCGAGCTGCCCCGCTACTACCGTGACTTAGACTGTCCGGACGATGTGGCAATGTT
>JAGAIK010000151.1 GCA_017626625.1 Roseburia sp. | reverse complement strand
CTTCTTGTGCATCATTCCCACCGCCTGATTTTTAGAAACAGACATATAAAACCCTCTGCCAAAATCTTTTCTTCCGCGTCCCAGTTTTACATCTACCGTTTCTATCTCCGACACAGTTCCATGGTATAGTACTGTTTTAAGCTTGTGACACATACCGCTCTACCTCCTCAACCATTTCACTGTTCGTCAGGCAGTCAAATATGTCAGGACATTCTGCAACATAATTCAAAATTTCATATTTTTCGTCCAGTTTCAGGAAATCAGCCGTAGAAAGATTATGTTTTTTGCAATAATTTTCCGTAACCAGATACATAAGAAAAATGATATTGTTCAGTCTTTTTTCTGACATACTGTTTCACATTCCTTTCCCCGTTTCTTATCTTCATTATATCAAATAATCATTGACATTAACATCCCTAAATACAGCCGGCTTATGCAAAATCAAACAACGACAACTGGTTCGACTCCGGCATATCTTCCAACAGACCCAAATCCGCCATCAAATCAATCACGGTTTTCGTTGCCTTAGTTCTCTGGCGGAAATCATCTTTCGACAGGAATTTTCCGTCTTTTGCCGCCTCCGCCACTGCAATCGCCGCATTGTCCCCCATGCCGTCGATGGTATTTAAGGCGGGCATCAGCTTGCCGTCAATAATCTGGAAACGATCCGGCTTCGCCCGGTAAATGTCAATGGGCGTAAATTCAAAGCCTCTGGCATACATCTCCTGAACGATTTTCATATCCCGGTACACGTCCTGCTCCTTCTTAGAAAGGCTGTCCTTCCGCCGCTCATAATCCTTCTGGAAATAGGCGAGCCGCTCCTTACCCTGACACATAATCTCATAGTTAAATCCGGTGGCACGAATGGAAAAATACGCCGCATAGTAAGCCAGCGGATAAAACACCTTGCAATAGGCAATACGCCATGCCATCATAACATAGGCCGCCGCATGGGCTTTCGGGAACATGTATTTAATCTTTTTACAGGACCAGATATACCAGTCCGGTACACCGTGGGAAAGCATTTCCTCCTCCCACTCCGGCTTTAAGCCTTTTCCCTTTCGCACCGACTCCATGATGGTGAAGGACAGCTCACTGTCGAGCCCCATCTGAATCAGGTAAATCATAATATCGTCACGGGTACAGATTGCGGTAGAAATGGTGGCTTTCCCCTCTTCAATCAAAGTCTGGGCGTTTCCTAACCACACGTCAGTACCGTGGGACAGTCCTGAAATACGAATCAAATCAGAAAACTCCTGGGGCTTTGCGTCAATAACCATCTGCATGGCAAACTCTGTACCAAACTCCGGTATGCCAAGGCAGCCTAAGGGAATGCCGTTGATTTCCTCCGGCGTAACTCCCAGAGCGCTGGTATTTTTAAAGAGGGACATCACCGATTCTTCATCTAAGGGAATGGTGGTGGGGTCAATGCCCGTCAAATCCTGCAGCATACGAATCATGGTCGGATCATCGTGTCCGAGAATGTCAAGCTTCAACAGGTTGTGGTCGATGGAGTGATAATCAAAATGGGTGGTTATGGTGGCGGTGGTCATATCGTTTGCGGGATGCTGCACCGGTGTAAAGGAATGGATTTCCTCCCCGTGGGGCAGTACAACGATACCGCCCGGGTGCTGTCCGGTGGAACGGCGCACGCCCACACAGCCCTGTACAATCCGGTCAATCTCGCAATTTCGTTTCCGGATTCACCGTTCCTCATAATAATTCTTAATATAACCGAATGCCGTCTTATCCGCTAACGTACCGATAGTTCCCGCCCGGAAGGTCTGTCCGTAGCCGAAAATAACCTCGCAGTAAGCGTGGGCTTTACTCTGGTACTCTCCGGAGAAATTCAGGTCGATATCCGGCTCTTTGTTTCCCTTAAATCCAAGGAATGTTTCGAAAGGAATGTCAAACCCGTCCTTGACTAATTTTTTCCCGCAGACCGGACAGATTTTATCCGGCATGTCACAGCCGCTGCGGCCGGAAAACGCCTTAACCTCCGGCGAATCAAAGTCACTGTATTTACAGTTTTCACAGCGGTAATGCGCCTGTAAGGGATTTACCTCGGTGATACCGGACATGGTTGCCGCAAAGGAAGAACCGACGGAACCACGGGAACCCACCAGATAGCCGTCCTCGTTGGATTTCCACACCAGCTTCTGGGCAATGATATACATCACCGCATAGCCGTTGGAAATAATGGAGTTCAGCTCACGGTCTAAACGCTCCTTTACAATGGAGGGCAATTCTTCCCCGTACATGCTGTGGGCTTTGGTGTAGCAGATATCACGAAGCATCTGGTCGGAATTTTCAATGACGGGAGGACATTTGTCCGGCCGCACCGGGGAGATTTTCTCGCACATATCCGCAATTTTGTTGGGATTGGTGATAACCACTTCCTCCGCTTTACTGCTGCCTAAATATTCAAATTCCTTTAACATTTCCTCGGTGGTGCGCAGATATAACGGTGCCTGGTCGTCCGCATCCTTAAATCCCTTTCCCGCCATGATAATCCGGCGGTAGACCTCGTCCTCCGGATCCAGGAAATGCACATCGCAGGTCGCCACCACCAGCTTGTTAAAGGTCTCCCCCAGCTTCACAATACGGCGGTTTACCTCCTGCAGTTCTTCAATACTGTTAATGGGCTCTTTGTCGCTGCGGAGCATAAATTCATTGTTGCCTATCGGCTGGATTTCCAGATAATCATAAAATTTCACCAGACGGATAATTTCCTCCTGGGGTCTGCCCCCAATCAATGCCCGGTACAGTTCCCCCGCCTCGCAGGCAGAGCCGATTAAAAGTCCCTCCCGGTACTTTACAAATTCGCTTTTCGGCACTCTCGGACGCTTGCTGTAATAAGTCAGGTGGGACATGGACACCAGCCTGTAAAGGTTGATACGTCCGATATCGTTGGTGGCAAGAATAATGGCATGGTAGGTGGGCATTTTCATAATAGCTTCCGGGGAAGTGGAGCCCATCTTATTCACGTCGTCTAACGTCTCAATGCCCCGCTCCTTCAGCATCTGGATAAACTTCACAAAGATTTCCGCCGTACAGCCCGCATCGTCCACGGCACGGTGGTGGTTCTCTAAGGAGACGCCTAACGCCTTTGCCACGGTATCTAACTTAAAACGGTTTAAGTTTGGCAGCAAAATACGTGCCAACGCCACGGTATCTATGACGGTAAAGTCATTTTCTATCTCCTGTCTCTCACAGTTTTTAATGATGAAGCTCATGTCAAATTCTGCATTGTGTGCCACCATAATGGCTCCCCCGCAAAATTCCATAAATTCCGGCAGAATTTCCTCGATTTTCGGTGCGTCCATCACCATATCGTCCTTGATGGAGGTCAGCTCCTCAATACGGTAGGGAATGGGTACCTCAGGATTGACGAAAGTGGAAAATTTCTCTGTAATCACTCCGTTTTCTACCTTTACCGCCCCGATTTCTATGATTTTATCCTTATCCGGGGAAAATCCCGTGGTCTCCAAGTCAAAAACCACGTAGGTATCCTCTAAATTCTGTCCCTTGGAATTGACGATGATATCCTTTAAATCGTCCACCAGGTACGCCTCTACCCCGTAAATAATCTTGAAATCATCCTCCGGGGAAATGGCGTGATTGGCGTCCGGGAATGCCTGCACATCTCCGTGGTCTGTGATGGCGATTGCCTTATGCCCCCACTTCATCGCCCGCTTTACGATATCCTTTACCTCGGAGACGCCGTCCATATCGCTCATTTTGGTGTGGCAATGGAGCTCCACACGTTTTTCCGGACTGGTGTCCATCCGGACAGAGGTAAAGTCCGCCGTCTTTTTGATACCCACGATGGAGCCGATGGTGAGCTCGCTGTCAAATTTATCAATGGTGGTGACGCCCTTTATCTTTAAAAATGCTCCCTTTTTCACGCCCTCTAACAGCTCCGGAAGCTGGTCATTTCTGGTAAAGATTTTCAAGACAATGGAATCTGTAAAGTCCGTCACCGACATAATGACAATGGTTTTCTCGTTCCGGATTTCCCTGGTTTCCAAGGTCATGACCTGACAGCGGATGGCAACCTCTCCCATCTCTCCCACGATTTTTTCGATGGGTATCGTCTCGTCGTCAAAATCCTTTCCGTAAATCACATCCGGGTTGTCCGACTTCTTGAAACCGCCGCCGTAACCGCCCTCAAATTTCTTCTTAAATTCCTTCTTGCCGCCAAAGGCTCCGTTTCCGGATTTTGCATTATTTCCTGCGCTATTTTGCGCTTTTGCAACATTTTTTGCAGTTTCCTTCTGGGGTGCAGAAGAGGAATCTGTCCCCTTATTTTCTGCGATTTTCCCTTCCGCCAGAGCAGCCGCCTCTCCCTCTTCGCTCTTAAGGTTCACCCTCTGCATGATATTGTGAATTTCAAACTGTATCTGCAAATCACTGTTTTTGCGGTGTTTGCTCTCCTTCGGTTCCTCATAGGCAAGCTCCACAGACAAATTTAAGCCGCAGCGTTCGCATACGACTTTTTCTAAAAACTCTACAATTTCATGTGCCCTGGTCTGGGCAATAATGGTGTTCTCTAAGGTCAGCCGCAGATGGGTGTCATCGGAAAACTCCATCTTTGCTCCCCGCAGCAGGTTGTACTCCATAAGACTGTAATTTCTCAGTTCCTCTAAAATACTGTCCTTGTACAAATCCATCAGGGTCTTAGGGGTGTACTGCTCCGAAAGGTGATATTTTTCAATCACCTTTACGTCCATCTGCCTGCCCTTAAAAATCTGTTCCCCGATGGATTTCTCCAACTGATAGATATTCTTTTTATGTATCAGACGCGTTCCCGACAAATAGATGCGGATATGGTCCTTTCCATGATTCATACCCACCTTGGTGACTTCCGTCTCCGATAAGAGCTTCTTCATATCGTCAGCCACCTCCAACGTCGGAAATACATCGAAGAATAACTTTGTCAATTTCTTCACCTCCGTGAGAAGAATGCTGGTTTTGCATTCTCTTTTACGTGAATAAGTCTGCTTCTTCGGCACTACAGCCAATGTGCAGCGTCGATTTAGCACTTCTCCTCCTGCTGCCAATGTAACAGTTCATACCGCAGACTCTCTAACAATTCGGATTCCGGCACCTTTTTGTATACTTCGCCGTGTTTGATGATTAAGCCTTCGCCGATACCTCCGGCAATGCCGATATCCGCTTCCTTCGCCTCACCAGGACCATTTACCACACAGCCCATCACTGCCACCTTGATATCTAAGGGGATATCCGCCACCATATTTTCCACCTGATTGGCAAGCTCAATCAGATTGATTTTGGTTCTGCCGCAGGTGGGGCAGGAAACCACCTCGATCCCGCCTTTCCTTAAGCCTAAGGTTCTTAAAATCAGTTTTGCGGACTTGATTTCCTCTAAGGGGTCACCCGTCAGGGACACCCGGATGGTATCACCGATGCCCTGGTTTAAAATCAGTCCCAGTCCGATGGCGGATTTGATATTTCCGCTGATAATCGTCCCTGCCTCGGTGATTCCCACATGGAGCGGGTGGTCCGTCTCCTTTGCAATCAGCTCATGGGCTTTGACGCACATCATCACATCTGAAGATTTGATACTGATAACCAGATTATCGTAGCCCATATCCTCAATCAGTTTCACTTTATCTAAAGCGCTCTCCACAATACCCTCTGCGGTGACGCCGTGATATTTCTCCACCAGCTCTTTCTCAAGAGAGCCGCTGTTGACACCCACACGAATGGGAATATTGCGCTCCTTTGCCACATCCACCACAGCTTTCACCCGGTCTGCGCTGCCGATATTTCCCGGATTGATACGGATTTTATCCGCACCGTGCTCCATGGCAGCAATGGCTAACCGGTAGTCAAAATGGATATCCGCCACCACCGGAATGGAAACCTGCTTTTTGATTTCCGTCAAAGCCTCCGCCGCCTCCATGGTGGGTACAGCACAGCGGATAATATCGCAGCCTGCCGCCGCCAGCTTCTGAATCTGCGCCACGGTAGCCGCCACATCCTCAGTTTTTGTATTGGTCATGGACTGTATTAAAATCGGATTGCCCCCTCCGATGACCCTGTCCCCAATGTTTACTGTTTTTGTCATAACCCAGACTTCCTTTCCTTTTTCTG
>JAGAIK010000150.1 GCA_017626625.1 Roseburia sp. | reverse complement strand
TAGATGATTACAAACTAAAGAAAAAGCTGATGATTCTCTACATATCCTGCGTTCTGATTCCCCTTATCGTGACGGACAGCATTGTCCTTTATATCGTGATTCATTCCGAACAGGTAAAACAGCAGCACGCCATGGAAAACGACGCCAGTGCCGTGCAGTATCATCTGGGAACTACCGTGGAACATGCGGCGTCCATGGCAAAAAATATTTACATGAATGCCTATATTGAGGAATTTTTAAATCGGCAGTATGAAACAGACCTGGATTATGTAATGGCATACCATACCTTTATGAAAAATTCCCTTTTTGAGAGCAGCATGGGGACGGACAACACCCAGGTTACCATTTATGCGGATAATGAAACCATCATAAACGGCGGGGAATTTGGCAGGCTGTCTGCTGTGCGGGACACGGACTGGTATCAGTATCTGGAAAATTCAGGACAGGACACCTTACTGTATTTTTATTATGATGACTGGAAAAGCCCGGCAGTGGATGCAAAGCGCAAACTTTTATTTATCCGCAGGATGGAATTTTTCGGAAAAGACAGCTGCGAGAAGGTCGTGAAAATTGAGATAGAGTACAGCAACCTGGTGCGGGACATTGTCAGTATGAATTATGATTTTCCGGTTTATATCTGTCAGGATAATCGGATTTTGCTGTCAAATGACGGACACAGCAGCGTGGGAAAGAAGTTTGAGACCTTTGAGGCAGCGGATGAGGTGGGATATGTAAAGAACAGCAGTCTCTATGGTCTTGAGCTGCAGATTTATATCCTAAAAGGAGATATGAGCGTGGCGGGGCAAATCTGGGAAAATATGCCGCTGATTCTGCTTCTGGTGCTCATCAACGCGGTTCTTCCATGGCTTTTAATGCAGTTGATTAACCGCTCCTTCACGCTGCGGATGCAGGAACTGAGCCGTGCCTTTGAAAATGTGGAGGACGAGCAGCTTAAGGAGATACCGGCAGTCCGGGGAAAAGATGAAATTGGCGGGTTGATGCAGAATTATAACCGTATGGCGGCGCGGATTAACGAACTGATACAGACGGTGTACAAGGACAGGCTGCGGGAGCAGGAGATGGATATTGCAAGACAGAATGCGGAGCTTTTAGCGCTCCACAGCCAGATTAATCCCCATTTTCTTTTTAATGCCCTAGAGAGCATCCGGATGCACAGCATCTTAAAACAGGAGTATGAGACAGCCGACATGGTGGAAAAGCTTGCCATTATGGAACGGCAGAATGTGGAATGGGGAACGGACTCCGTAGAAATCAAAAAGGAAATGGAGTTTGTGGAGGCATATTTGGGATTGCAGAAATACCGTTTCGGGGACAGACTTTCCTATGAGTTAGATGTAGAGCCGGACTGTGAACAGATACGAATACCCAAGCTTACGGTGGTGACCTTTGTGGAAAATGCCTGTGTGCACGGCATTGAGAGCAAGACGTCGCCGGGGTGGATTTTTGTGCGTATCTATAAAGAACGGCAGGAATTGTGCATTGAGGTGGAAGATACGGGAGACGGTCTTTCGGAGGAGGAATTAGAAGTTATCCGGCAGAAAATGCAGCAGGCAAGCATAGAAAAATTGCAGGAAAAGGGGCGTGTGGGAATCCTCAATGCCTGCCTGCGCCTTCGGATGGTGACGGAAGATACGGCACAGTTTGACATGGAGAGTGAGAAGGGAGTGGGCACCATGGTGCAGATACGGATTTCATTTCAAAAACTTTGTCTGTGAATTTTATGACAGTTCATTTATTTTTGGGAGAAAAGAGGAGGCATAAGGAATGCTGCGTGTATTGTTAGTGGATGACGAACCATTTATTGTGCAGGGCTTATCGGTGCTCATTGACTGGAACAAAGAGGGCTATGAGATTGCGGCGACGGCGGCGGACGGCAGGGAGGCACTCTATTATTTAAAAGAAAATAAGGTGGATTTAATCGTTGCGGATATCCGTATGCCGGTGATGACGGGCTTAGAGTTGCTAGAAACCATACGCAGGGAAGGGATTTCCGATGCCTACTTTGTCATATTAAGCGGGTACAGTGATTTCGGGTATGCCAAGCAGGCAATCCGCTATCAGTGTATGGATTATGTGCTAAAGCCGGTGGAAAAGGAAGAACTGTTAGAAATCCTAAGAAAAGTAGCCCATATGACTGCCGACACCAGAAGAGAGGTGGAGAACCAGCAGAAATTTGAAAAGGCTTATCTGGCGCGTAATGTGATGGCATTGCTCTTTGGAAAATATGACCGGATGAATTTGGAATATGTGAAGAACCATATGCACTTGTCGGAGGGAATCCGCTATATCGACATTGAATTTTGGGATTCCATGGAGTTAGAGGAACGGGAGGAAGGGGAACTGCGGCAGATGCAGCGCCACCTCTATCAGGCGGCGCTTGATTTTTTAAAGGAGGATGAGGGACACTGCATTTTTGATGTATCCCAGGATGAAAAGCGTTATGACATCGGTTTCCTCTACTGTGATTATATGGCGGCAAAGGCGGGCTGCGGGGAGAAGGAATATTTGGAGGGAATGCGCAAAAACATGGAGACCGTATTGCAGAAACCCGTACGTTTTCTGGCAGGAAAAAAGGTGGCGGATATTTCCCAGATTGCAAAATCCTACAGCGCTGCCTGCGTGCTCAACTCCCTAGAGGCATTCCGCATGAGGAAAAACATTTATTTTTATGAGGAGGAAGTGCAGATTAACCAGGGGGGAATTGTCCTCTGCAAACAGAGTCTTGACGCACTGATTGCTGCCATTGAGCAGAATGGGAAAATCGAGATACGAAAGAGTGTGGAACAGCTTTATGAGGAAATGAAGCAGATGGGAGTGGTGGGAGACACGGTAAATCTAAACATCAACTATCTGCTGTTTCAGCTCATTCATTTAGCGACGGAGCAGGACGACGGGGTCAACCAGGAGGAGATTCTGCACTATATCAGTGAAAGTTCCTTTGAGGAGGGAATCTTAAGGGGAAGCAGTGTGCATTTAGCCCGGTTTGCCTGTGAATATGCAGAGTATTTAGCCCAGTTGAGAAAAAATGTTTCCAGAGGCGTGCTCTCGGAAATCGAGCGGGAGGTAAGGGAGCATTATGCGGAAAATTTAACGCTGCGGGAATTGAGCCGGAAATATTTTGTAAACAGCGCCTATTTAGGACAGATTTTCCGGAAAAAATATGGGGTGTCCTTTAAGGACTATCTCAATAATTACCGCATGGAGCAGGCGGCGCAGCGGCTGTTGCGCACTGATGAAAAGATTTACCAGATTGCCCAGGAGGTAGGCTATAAGGATTTGGACTATTTTATCAACCGCTTTATTGCGGCAAAGGGCTGTACTCCGGCAAAATTCCGCAGGCAGAGCGGGAAATAAAAAAACAGGACCAGAAAAAGACAGGGGAAAGGATAGATGTTGATTCTATACTTTCCCCTGTTTTTATATATTCTTTCTCCGGTTGTTTCTGTGCCCGTGAACGGTAAAATAGTATTAACAAATCAATTCACAGTGATTTGAAACAAGAAAGGGAGGATGTATTGGTGAAAACAAAAAAATTAGTATCCTTATTGTTAGTAACAGCCATGACGGCGGGGGTGTTTGCCGGATGTGGAAATGACGCACAGACCGGGGGAAATGCTGGCGGTACCGAGACTGCGGGAGAAACCGCAGGGGATAACGGTGAAATAAAAGAATTTACCGCATTTTTCGCAGTTCCCGGTTCAGAGATTAATGATGACAACGAGCTTCAGCAGAAGATTGCCGAGATTACCGGAGCAAAATGTAAGGAGACCTGGCTGACGGGGCAGAAAGCACAGGAAGCAGTGGGAACCTTAATTGCAGGAGGCGAATATCCGGACTTTATTGACGGCGGCGACGGTATGGCGCAGCTTTATGAGGCGGGAGCACTGGTGGCACTGGATGATTACATAGACAAATATCCCAATATCAAAGAGTTTTTGACGGAAGAAGAGTGGGATAGACTCCGCCAGGATGACGGACATATTACTGGATACAGCAGTTTGGAAATATTTACGGGGAAGAGAAAGCAACGGTTCACAATGATGAGGCATTCTGGATTCAGACCAGAGTATTAGAGTGGGCAGGCTACCCGGAAATCCATACCATGGATCAGTATTTTGATTTGATAGAGGCTTATAACGAGGCGAACCCGACGATGGAGGACGGAACGGAAAATATTCCCTACACCATTCTCTGCGAGGACTGGCGTTATTTCTGCCTGGAGAATGCACCGCAGTTCCTTGACGGTTATCCCAATGACGGTTCTGTTATCGTAGACCCGGAGGAATTAAAGGTCATCGATTACAATACCACAGATACGGCAAAACGTTATTTCCAGAAATTAAATGAAGAATACCAGAAGGGCATCGTAGACCCGGAGTCCTTTACCCAGACCTATGACGAGTATATCGCAAAGCTTTCTACAGGACGTGTCCTTGGTATGATTGACCAGTGGTGGGATTTTGCTTATACCGCAGAGGATGCGTTAAAACAGCAGGGACTGGATTTGAAAGGCTGCAACTATGTACCGCTTCCGATTACCATCGAGGAGGGCATGACAAACCAGTGGCATAACTCCGGCGGTACCTTAAACGTAGCAAGCGGTCTTGCCATTACCACCAGTTGTGAGGACGTGGAAGGCGCACTTCAGTTTGTAAATGACCTGTTGGGACAGGAAGTGCATGACCTCCGGTGCTGGGGTGAAAAAGGCGTGGATTATGAAGTGGATGAGAATGGCGAGTATTACCGTACCGAGGAGATGAGAATGCAGGCGTCTGATACTGCTTATAAGGCATCTCACCTCTGCACCTATTCTTATTTCCCGCAGTATACAGGAACCAGCCGGGACGGCATTAACGCCATGAAACCGGAAGGACAGCCAAAGGAGTTTTATGACGGCTTAAGCAAAAATGTACAGGAATGCTTTACCGCTTACGGTGCGGAAACCTATGTGGATATGCTTGGAACCAGCGAAGCGCCGGGTCCGTGGTATCCGATGTATTCCTTCTCTAACAACATGACCACCGACACCGAGGGCGGTCTGGCATGGACGAAGATGGGAGAGGTGAAGCATGAATATCTTCCGAAAGTGGTAATGGCAGCGGATTTTGAAACGGCATGGGAAGAGTACATGGGTATTTATGACTCCTGCAATCCACAGGCGTTTATTGATGAAATGCAGGCAGAATTAGACCGCAGAATGGAAGAAGCGGCAAAATATGAGTAAGGAAAAAAGATAACCGCAGAAGGAAAGGCAGGAAGGCAGCTTACCTGCTTTTCCTGTATAAAGATAGACAGTCCGGGGGAATGGAGGAAACTATGGCTTTGATAAAAAGAAAAGAAAAAATAAAAGAGCCGGAAATTAAAATTACGTGGAAAGAAATAAAAAGGCAGAAGGTGCTGCTGCTCTGGTCGGCAATCATTGTAGTCTATGGATTTATTTTCTATTATCTGCCCTTAGGAGGGTGGCTGATGGCTTTTCAGAATTACAAACCCAAGGATGGATTGCTCCATTCCCAGTTTGTAGGATTAGAGAAATTTGTGCAGCTGTTTTCGGATGTCACGTTTCTGAAAGTTATCCGCAATACCTTAGCCATGGGTGTCATTAATCTGGCAGTTACCTTTATCATGGCGATTGTCTTTGCCATCCTGTTAAACGAGGTGAAATCGGCAGGGGGAAAGAAAACGGTGCAGACCATTTCTTATCTGCCCCACTTTTTATCCTGGATTATTGTAACGGGAATTTTGCATGATGCGTTGTCAAGCACCGGTATCATCAATGAACTTCTGATGAATTTTGGCATTTTAGACCAGCCGCTGAACTTTTTTGCACACCCGAAATTCTTCTGGCCCATTGTGGCATTTGCCAATGTGTGGAAAGAGACCGGATGGAATGCCATTATTTATCTGTCCGCCATCACGGCAATCGACCCTTCCCTCTATGAAGCCGCCAATATCGACGGGGCGGGAAGATGGGCGAGAATCAAATATGTGACGCTGCCGGGCATTAAACCTACGATTATTATTTTGCTGTTAATGAATGTGGGAAATGTGCTGAACGCAGGATTTGAAATCCAGTATCTGTTAGGAAACGGCCTGGTACAGAGCGTATCGCAGACAATAGATATCTATGTATTGAAATGGGGCATCAGCCAGAATGATTTCTCCATCGGTACAGCCGCAGGTATCTTTAAGAGTCTCGTAAGTATCGTGCTGATTGTCATTGCCAATCAGATTGCAAAAAGGAATGGGGAAGAACGGCTGTTTTAACAGGCAGGAACAGACGTTAGTATGGAGGTCGACATGAAAAAAACGAAGAGAAGAAGGAAAACATCGGTGTGGGATAAGATTTTTGTCCTGTGCAACACCATTTTTATGGTAGTCTTTGTGATAATTACACTGTATCCTGTGTTAAACAC
>JAGAIK010000149.1 GCA_017626625.1 Roseburia sp. | reverse complement strand
ATAAAAACTGCTTCGGAATAGGAACCGGAAAAAGTGGAAATCAGCCTGGATACAACCGGAAGAAAAAACGGCAGGGGAGCATATATCTGTCCGAACAGCGAATGCCTCAATGCGGCAATCAAAAGCAAGGGGTTAGAACGCTCATTTAAAATGTCGATTCCTAAGGATGTATATGAAATGCTGACAAAGGAGATGGAGAAACTTGAAAACAGATAGAGTATTATCCATGCTTGGCATTGCAGCGAAATCCGGCAGCGTGGCAAGCGGAGAATTTTCTACCGAAAAGGCGGTGAAAGAAGGAAAAGCGTATCTGGTGCTCGTGGCGTCGGACGCATCGGAGAATACCGTAAAAATGTTCCGGAATATGACAGATTTTTACCGGGTGCCGATGTATGTCTATGCAGATAAGGAAACACTGGGACACTTTATAGGAAAAGAATTCCGTGCCTCCCTTGCGGTGACGAATGAAGGGTTAGCACATGCAATCGAAGAGAAACTGAAACAGGCAATAACAACTGAATAATGGAGGATTTAGGATATATGGCAAAAATGAGAGTCAACGAACTTGCAAGAGAATTAGGAATAGAAAATAAACAGATTATAGAATTTTTAAGTACTACGGAATACGCAGTGAAGTCCCACAGCAGCAATGTGGAGGAAGAGGCACAGAAGCTGGTGCGGGGAAAATTTGCAAAGGGAGGAGACAAAGCACCCGCAAAAGCAGAGAACAAAGAAGCGTCTGCCCCAAAGGCAGACCAGGCAGAGCCGAAAAAAGAGGCGCCGAAGGCGGAAGTAAAGCAGGCGGCGGAAGAGAAAAAAGAGGCTGCGGGAGTTGTGAAAACGGAAGTGAAAGCAGAAGGAAAGAAAACAGAGCATGTGGCTGCAAATCAGGAGAACGGCGGGGAACGCCCAAAGAAAAAATCCAGTATAACAGCAGTATTTAATGCACAATATAGTAAACAGGGCGGTGGACGCCGTGACGGCGGAAACAACAGACGTCCGGGTCAAAATGGCGCCCGTCCGGGGCAGAACGGTGCACGCCGTCCCCAGGGAGCAGCAGGAAACAACGGACGCCCCAACCAGCAGAGACCCGCAGCCTCCGGTTATGACGTAAGGAAGGCGTTTGAGCGCGCCATCAATCCGGAAGCGGCAAAGGCAGCGGAAGAGGCAGAAAGACAGGCAGCGGCAAGAGCAGCAGAGTTAGCGGCAAAGAGAGCCGCAGAGGCGGAAGCGGCTGCCGCAGCAAAAGAGACAGCTAAGGCGGATACGGTAAAAGCACAGGAAGTGCAGACACCACGGGAAAATGTCTATATGAACCCGGACGGCACCAGACGCCAGAACGTGTATGAAAACCGCAGCAGCAATGAGCGTAGCGGAGGAAACGAGCGCAGAGGCGGCAATAACGAGCGCCGTGGAGATAACAGAGGCGGAAACAGAAACCAGGGCGGCGGAAACCGTAACGGCGGTGACAGACAGCAGCGCCCGTTTGGAGAGAGAGGCGGCAGAGGCGATGGCAGTCAGAGACCTTATCAGAACGGCAGACCGGGCCAGAATGGCGGTCAGGGTGACAGAAACGGCGGCAGAGGCAATTCGTATCGCGGCAAGGAATCTAATTCCGGCAGACTGGACCGTGAGATTGACCGCTTTAACAAAGAATCTGCCATGGCACCGGAAGAGCTTCGGGGCAAAGAGTCGCGGGAACGTGACAAAGACCGGGGCAAAAATGCAAAGCAGAGGAACGATTACGATGCTCTCGGCGGCAAGAAGCAGGAGCGCTTTGTCAACCTCGAGAAGAACGGCGGCAAAAAGAAACCGCAGCAGCCTCAGCCGAAGCAGGAGGAAGAGGTAATCAAGACTCTGGTGCTGCCGGAAAAACTCACCATCAAAGAGCTTGCTGACAAGATGAAAGTCCAGCCGGCAATGATTGTGAAGAAACTCTTCTTAAAGGGAACGATGGTAACGGTAAACCAGGAAGTAGATTACGAAACCGCAGAGGAAATCGCGTTAGAGTTCAACTGTATCTGTGAGCCGGAGGAGAAAATCGACGTCATTGCAGAGCTGTTGAAGGAAGAGGATGACCCGGAAGAGACTTTAGTGGCACGTCCGCCCGTTGTCTGCGTCATGGGTCACGTTGACCATGGTAAAACCT
>JAGAIK010000148.1 GCA_017626625.1 Roseburia sp. | reverse complement strand
GTCCGGCGATAATTTCATTTGCTAACTGAATCATGGCTCGCTCTTCTTTCTTTTCTTTTGATTGTCAACCCTCTTTCTTTTTGAAGTATACATTTTTCCATTTTAAATGTCAACATTAATCTTAATTATTGTTTACATTTTTTATTTTTCCCTTTTTACCTTAAACTGCTTTTTCTTTTGTCATTGATTTTTGGGGTCTTATGACGAAACAGCATGATATAGCCGCCGGAATTGGAAACGCAAAAACCCCGGAGAATCAAAGCATTCAAAAAGCCTGACTTTTTGGGTGCATTGATTCTCCGGGGTTTTTCTTTACAGAATATCATTTCTATCGGATTTCCGAAATTTCCCCATGTTTCTCATAGTTTGTTTTCCGGGTAATCTGATTTTTTTCGTCCACAAACAATACGGTGGGACGCAGTTCTTTTGCTTCCTCCGGGGTCACATCTGCGTATGCCATGATGATGACCTTATCGTTGGTGGAAACCATTCTCGCCGCTGCGCCGTTTAAGCAGATAACACCGCTGCCCGGCTCTCCGGCGATGGTGTAAGTCTCAAAGCGGGCGCCGTTGTTGACGTCCACAATCTGTACTTTCTCATATTCTAAAATGCCGGATTCTTCTAATAATTTCTGGTCTACGGTGATGCTTCCGACATAATCTAACTCTGCCTGGGTTACAGTGGCACGGTGTATTTTTGCTTTTAACATGGAAATTGTCATTTTTAACCTCATTTCTGCGCTGCGGCTCTGTTTTACTTAGCCTGCGTACATAAAACCTTTTCACGTTGTTTCTTTTTACTCTTCTATCATGAAATTATCAATCAGTCTTGTTTTTCCGATATATACGGCGATGGCAGTCAATACTCCATGCTCAATGGTGGTAATCTGCTGCATTGTGGTCAAATCCACCATTTTCACATAATCTATTTTTGCCAGCGGCTCTTTTTCGATTTCTGCGGTCATGGCAGCAATGACTTTCTTACAGTCACGCTCTCCTTTTTCCACCATTTCTTTTCCAAGGAAAATGGAGCGGCTTAAAACCAGAGCTGCTTTTCTTTCCTCCGGGGAAAGGTAGGTGTTTCTTGAGCTCTTTGCCAGTCCGTCCTCCTCCCTTACGATGGGACAGCCATGTACGGTGAGGGGCATGTTCAAATCCTTTACCATACGCTTGATAATGGCAAGCTGCTGTGCGTCCTTCTGTCCGAAATAAGCATTGTCCGGTGTTACGATATTAAATAATTTGCAGACAACCGTACATACTCCGCGGAAATGTACCGGTCTGCTGAGTCCACAAAGTTCCTGGGTTAAAGTGTTCATATCCACATAGGAATAAAAGTTATCCCCATACATTTCTTCCGGTGTGGGGTGGAAAATCAAATCTACCCCGTGCTCCTCGCACACCTTTGCGTCATGGTCTAAATCTCTCGGATAGCTGGCAAGGTCCTCGTTTGGTCCGAACTGCATGGGATTGACGAAGATGCTGACTACCACCTTATCATTTTCCCCTGCCGCATCCATCAGGCTGGCATGACCCTCATGGAGATATCCCATGGTAGGAACGAAGCCTACCGTACATCCTTCTTTTTTCCAGGCTTTTACCTGTGCTCTTACTTCCTCTACCGTTGATACGATTTTCATTTTCTCTATTCCTTTCTCATCACTGCAAATTTTAATAAATTTACAGCAACTCCATTTTTCCACAATATGTTCTATCGTCACATAGGTGACGTTTCTTTAATACAATTTTTCAATGACGGTGTCATCTATTTTAAAGCAGTGCTCTTCTGCCGGGAAGGTTCCTTCCTTTGTCTCCCTGATGTAATTTTTTACACCCTCCCGCATGGTTTCTCCTGCATTGGCAAATACTTTGACGAATTTCGGCTTGAAATCTCCGTACATGGAGAGTAAATCCTGGTAAACC
>JAGAIK010000147.1 GCA_017626625.1 Roseburia sp. | reverse complement strand
GTGCTGGGAGTTTATGGAACCTGTACCGGAACCACCCCAAGCGGTGTATCTCTGGTGAGAATGGTAGACCCGAAGCTGATGACCCCGACAGGGGCGGAACTTGGCGTTATGAACGCGGCAATGATTTTCTCTACACCGACCATGCTTTTGATTACCTTTGCGGGGCTAAAAATGATTAGCCTTCCGGTTGCCTGTGTGGGAATGCTGGCAACGGTGCTGTTTTATATGATATTATTGAAAGTGTTCCGTGCCTGGAGAAAACCCACCTTTTCTTTGGCAAAAGGGCGTATCTCCGATGGTGTGGAGGACGATGCGGAAGTTCCGTTTTTACGTGGATATCTACATAATGTAGTGGCAGATGGAGAGGCGGATATAGAGAAAACCCTTCAGAACAGTTGGAGCTAGAAAGAACAGTTGAAACACTGTTTGGAGAAGCGGGAGCGGAGAAAATAGAAGAAAAATAAAAAGCAGTTAGAAAAATTTAGATAAGATTGGATTTCAGAAAGGGAAAGGTGACAGATATGAAGATGATTTTTGGGATTGTAAGACCGGAAAAGGCGTATGAGGTAAACGGAGCTTTAGCGGAGGCGGGATTTTTCGCCTCCACGAAATGGAGTGTTTCCGGGAGAGGGAAACAGCACGGTATCCAGGTGGGAGACGTGGTTTATGATGAGATGTCTAAGGTTGTGATTATGGTGGCGTGTGATGATGAGGATAAAAATGAGATTATTGATATCATGATGGACCATGCGCAGACCGGGGAAACGGGAAATTCCGGAGATGGGAAAATCTTTGTGGTTCCGGTGGAGGAGAGTTATACGATTTCTAGTTCGTCGAAGGATGATAAGTAGGGAGGGATTGATTCGGGCATCAAAAGGGGGCTGGGGTAAGGTTATGGGGCAGATGGCACAAAGAGGGCTCTGTTTTTGTTCCGATGTACAGAGATAAGATGTTCTAAGAAATCTGCGGGAAGATGTTCGCGGAGGGACGTAAACGGTACAAGGGCGCCCTCCATGGCGCCGTTGTACCTCGCCCAGCCGTCCGTGGCTGGGCGTTACTGGGTGTTTAGCAGATTTCTAAGAACATCTAATCTCTTCCCATAGTCACAAAAACAGAGCCCTCTTTGTGCCATCTGCCGATATCGGTTACTGGCAGCCCCTTTTGCCGCCCGAATCAAGGTTGTTCGCTGGAAACGCTGGGGAAACTTAGAGTGAGGCATTGTGTATTTTTGCGGAAGGAGGATAAAAATATGGACAGATTGTTTTATGGTGGGGATATTGTTACGATGAGGAAGGAAGAGGATTCGCCGGAGGCGGTTTTAGTGTCGGAGGGGAAGATTTGTTATGTGGGAAGTTTGAAAGAGGCGGAGAGGATTGCGGGGGATGAGGTTGAGAGGGTGGATTTGAGGGGGAAGGCGTTGCTGCCTTCTTTTATTGACCCGCACAGCCATATTGGGATGTATTCTCAGTTTTCTTCTTTTGCGGATTTGTCGGAGTGTGGGGATTTTGAGGAGATTGTGGAGGTGTTAAGGAGGTATTTGGAGGAGCACCCGGTGGGGGAAGAGGGAGCGGTTATGGCGAGGGGGTATGACCATAATTTTTTGAAGGAAGAGGCGCACCCTACGGCGGAGGTGTTAGACCGGGTTTCGGACAGGATTCCTATTTGTCTGTTTCACACGTCCGGGCATATGGCGGTGGCGAATACGCCGCTGTTAAAGTTGGCGGGGATTACGAAGGAAACGGAGGAGCCAAAGAGCGGGAAGATTGGGAGATATGCGGACGGGACGCCGAATGGGTATTTGGAGGAATTAGAGGTGATGACTCCGGTGCTGATGACGGCGTTTTCCAGAATGAAAATGAATCCGGTACAGCAGATGGCGGAGGTTCAGGATATTTATTTAAAATATGGCATTACCACGGTGCAGGACGGAGGTGCGACGAAAGAGAGTGTGGAGGGATTTCTTCAGATGGCTGCCGGGGGGATGTTTAAGATTGATGTGGTTGCCTATGTTATGACGGATGAAAAGGGAATTGGAGAGTTGTTGGAAGAACATTCCGAAGCGGCAGGAAAATATAAGAACCGCTTTCAGATTGGGGGAGCGAAAATAATTTTGGACGGCTCGCCCCAGGGAAAAACGGCGTGGCTTACCAGACCCTATGAGGGGGAGACGGAGTACTGCGGATATCCTACGCATTCCGACGAGACGGTGGTGGCAGCGGCAAAGGCTGCTATTGCGGGAAAGTATCAGTTGTTGGCACACTGTAATGGGGATGCGGCGTCGGAGCAGTTTCTCCGGTGTTATGAAAAGGCGTTGAGAGAACTGGGGAATCCGAAGGAGGATTTACGTCCGGTGATGATACACTGTCAGACGGTCCGGGATGACCAGTTGGATAGAATGAAGGAAATTGGCATGATTCCATCTATTTTTGTGGCGCATACTTACTACTGGGGAGATGTGCACCTGAAAAATTTAGGGGCGGAGCGGGGAGCACGTATCAGCCCGGTAAAATCTGCTCTGGAGCGGGGGCTGCCCTATAATTTCCACCAGGATTGCCCGGTGTTAAAACCGGATATGATGCAGACGGTGTGGTGTGCGGTGAACCGCCGGACAAAAAAAGGAGCAAAAATCGGGGAAGAGCAGTGTGTTTCCGTG
>JAGAIK010000010.1 GCA_017626625.1 Roseburia sp. | reverse complement strand
CGTCCGTGTGGGCGCCTTTGCCCTAAGCCACGCCGGAATGATGGGTGTGGTAATGACACTGGCGGGCTACGAGAGCGGCTCCCCCAACATGATTGTGGTGGTGTTGGGAAATATCTTAGTCAGCGGCCTCGAAGGTCTGGTCGTCGGAATACAGGTACTGCGTCTGGAATATTACGAGATGTTCAGCCGTTTTTATAAAGGTACGGGAAAACCGTTCCAATCATTTTTCAAGAAAGCGTCAGGAGGAAAATAACAATGGCAAAAATCATTTTAGCAGCAATCTTAATTTTCAGCATGGTAATCCCCTTTGGAGGCTACTATCTCTCCGGGAAAAAAGAACGCAGCTTCAAAGCGTCCTTAGCAGTCAATATCCTGCTGTTCTTCGGCACCTTAGTAACGGCTGATATGCTCTTATTCAGCGGTCACATCTACGCCGCCGACACCACAGCCGCCTCCGCCGAAGGCTGGCGCTACTTAGCAGCCGCCCTCTCCACAGGTCTCTCCTGTATCGGCGCCGGAGTAGCCGTAGCCAGCGCCGCTTCCGCCGCCATCGGCGCCTTGAGCGAGGACTCAAGCATCATGGGTAAAGCCCTGATTTTCGTAGCGTTGGCAGAATCCATTGCTTTGTATGGTTTATTGATTTCCTTCTCCATCTTAGGCTAAATAGGAGCAATACGTTGTTATTGTCAGAAAACAGCTTGAAAGTGTCGGTGTCCTCCGGAAGTCCCTTTGGAAAACGCCGGTGCTTAGCGAGGTGTTTTCGAGCTTAGCATCCGCTGCGTTTTTCACGGAGCGAGAGCGTGACTTCAGGAGGATACCGACACTTTCAAGCGTCCCTCTAACGAAAAACGCATCCATTTCAGGAAGAAGGAAACCACCATGAAAATGTTCTTAATCAGCGACAATATAGACACCTACACCGGTATGCGCTTAGCCGGCGTAGAAGGCGTCGTCGTCCACGAACGGGAAGAATTAAAAACCGAACTGGATAAGGTCTTTGCAGACAAAGAAATCGGCATCGTTCTCCTGACGGAGAAATTCGGCAGGGATTTCCCGGACTTGATAGACGAGGCAAAACTGAACCGCAGAATCCCCCTGATTGTGGAGATACCCGACCGTCACGGCACCGGGCGCAGCAAAAATTTTATAACAGATTATGTAAATCAGGCAATCGGGCTGAAACTTTAACAGGGCTGGCAGCGGAAAACGCCATGTCCGTAAGCTTGAATGAAATGAGGCAATTATGGAAATCAATGAAAAATTAGACATTTTCTTTGAGACAGCGATTGCAGCGGCAAATAAGCAGAGCGCAGAAATCTTAGAAGAGCAGAAAGAGGCTTATCAGCAGGCAATCGGAGACTATGAAAAAAGTAAATTAGCAGGGCAGAAAACAAGGGAACGTGCCATGGAGGCGCAGATTAGAAAAGAAGCCAACCGCAGGGTATCGGAACAGGCAATGCTGCAGAAGCGTATTTACCACGAGGCAGTGGAAGCGAAAAAAGAAGCCTTATTTGCCGTGGTGGAGGAAAAATTAAAGGATTACTGCGGCAGCAGGGAGTACGAAGCGTTCCTGGTACGCCATATTCAGGAGGCGAAGGCTTTTGCCAAAGGGGAGGAAATCGTCATTTATCTTGCGCCGACGGACCGTGCAAAGAAGGAACGGTTAGAGCAGGAGACAGGTGTTTCCTTAGAAGTGAGCGAGGAAAACTTTATCGGCGGAATCCGTGCAGTGATTGCGGCAAAAAATATTTTGATTGACGAATCCTTTGCAGGCAGGCTGCGTCAGGAAAAAGATAATTATTCTTTTTAGTCAGGAGCAAAAAACATGGGTGTAACAGGAAAAATTTATGGAATCAACGGTCCGGTTATCTCCATTTTAGGCAATCTCGGTTTTAAAATGAACGAGATGGTCTATGTGGGGGAGAAGCGGTTAGTGGGGGAAGTCATCGGGCTGACCAGAGAGAAAACCACGGTACAGGTTTATGAGGAAACCTCCGGCTTAAAACCGGGCGAACTGGTGGAGGGAACCGGAGGCGCCATCAGCGTCACCTTAGCCCCCGGTATTCTGAATAATATTTTTGACGGTATCGAGCGTCCCCTAGAGGCAATCGCGGAGGAACACGGCGTTTTTATTCCCAAGGGGGCAGACGTAGACCTGTTAAATAAAGAGAAAAAGTGGGCGGCACACATCACCGTGAAGCCGGGAGAGAAGCTTTACCCCGGCTCTGTCATTGCGGAGGTGCCGGAGACAAAATCCATCGTCCATAAGGTAATGCTGCCGCCGGGGATTTCCGGGGAGGTACTGTCGGTACAGCCCGACGGAGAGTATACCATAGAGGAGGAATTGGTGCGGATAAGGACAGATAAAGGGGAAGAGCTTTCCCTTACCATGACCCAGAAATGGCCCATCCGGATTCCAAGGCCCATCGCAAAGCGTTACCCTGCGGACCGTCCCCTAGTGACCGGACAGCGTATCCTTGATACCCTGTTTCCCATTGCAAAAGGCGGCACAGCGGCGCTGCCCGGCGGCTTTGGAACGGGAAAAACCATGACTCAGCACCAGTTGGCAAAATGGTGTGACGCAGACATCATCATTTATATAGGCTGCGGGGAGCGCGGCAACGAAATGACGAACGTCCTCGAAGAGTTCGGGGAGTTAGAGGACCCCAAGACGGGAAATCTTCTGATGGACCGGACGGCTCTTATTGCCAACACTTCAAACATGCCGGTGGCGGCAAGGGAGGCGAGCATCTATACCGGAATTACCTTAGCGGAATACTACCGGGATATGGGCTATCACGTGGCAATTATGGCGGATTCCACCTCAAGATGGGCGGAGGCGCTCCGGGAGCTTTCCGGGCGTTTAGAGGAAATGCCTGCGGAGGAAGGTTTCCCGGCATATTTAGCTTCCCGGCTTTCCGCCTTTTATGAGCGGGCAGGCTATGTGGAAAATTTAAACGGCAGCGACGGCAGCGTTACCATCATCGGGGCGGTTTCTCCCCAGGGCGGTGACTTCTCCGAGCCTGTGACCCAGAATACCAAGCGTTTTGTCCGCTGTTTTTTAGCGCTGGATAAGTCCTTAGCCTATGCGAGACATTATCCCGCCATCAACTGGCTTACCAGCTATTCCGAATATGTGGGGGATTTGTCCGAGTGGTACAGCCACAACGTGGGAGAAAAATTTGTGGACTGCCGCAACGAGATATTGAATATTCTCACCACGGAAAACCGTTTAAATGAAATCGTAAAATTAATCGGCAGCGACGTACTGCCGGACGACCAGAAACTGATTTTAGAGATTGCAAGGGTTATCCGCCTCGGCTTCTTACAGCAGAATGCGTTCCACAGGGACGATACCTTTGTGCCCATGGAAAAGCAGCTGAAAATGATGGAGGTCATTCTTCATCTCTACGACAGGTGCAAAGACCTGATTGAGATGAATATGCCCATGGCGCTGCTGCGGGAGAGCGATGTGTTTGAGAAAATCATCGCCATCAAATATGATGTGCCGAATAATGAATTAGAGCGTTTTGAGAGTTATGACAGAATGATAGAAGAGTTTTATGAGCATTTAGTGTCAGTCAATGCCTGAGGAAAGGGAGGAAAGTTATGTCGATTGAATATTTAGGCTTAAGTGAAATCAACGGACCTCTGATTGCCATTGAGGGACTGCAGAATGCCTTTTATGATGAAATCGTGGAATTTCGCACGGAAGGAAAGAAAAAATTAGGGCGTATCGTGGAAATCAACGAGGACAAAGCCATGGTACAGGTTTTTGAGAGCACGGCGGAAATGTCCCTGTTAAACACCCGCACCACTCTGACGGGACACCCCATGGAAATCGCTCTGTCGGAGGATTTGTTAGGGAGAACCTTTAACGGTATCGGGCAGCCCATTGACGGCTTGGGTCCCATCCGGGCAGAGGTGATGCGGGACGTGAACGGGCAGCCCATGAACCCCTGCAGCAGGGAGTACCCGAGAAATTATATCCGTACGGGAATCTCAGCCATTGACGGTCTGACCACATTGATTCGCGGACAGAAGCTGCCGATTTTCTCCGGCAACGGACTGCCCCATGACGAGCTTGCCGCCCAGATTGTAGAACAGGTGAGCCTTGGGGACGAT
>JAGAIK010000146.1 GCA_017626625.1 Roseburia sp. | reverse complement strand
TTATGAAAATGGTAATCCCCACCTACTGCATTACCATGGTATTTTCCACCGGGAGCAGCAGCTCGGCAGGCTTTTACCAGACGGCATTTCTGGTGATTTACCTGGTGCAGTGGCTTTTTTTGAACCTGCTGATTCCCATGATACACATTTATGTGCTGATGGAGCTCTTTAACCACTTTTTTGAGGATGAGAAATTTGCCAATTTAACGGAGTTGTTAAAGGGGGCAGTCTGCTGGGGAATGAAAATCGCAGGGATTGCGGTGTTAGGCTTAAATGTGGTGCAAGGACTGGTGAATCCGGCGAAAGACAGGCTGTTAAACGGCACCATAGGAAAGGCGGCTTCCCTGATACCGGGAGTGGGAAATACCATTAACGGAGTGACGGAACTTTTGCTGGGCTCCGGAATTATGATAAAAAACTGCGTAGGCGCAGCGGCAGTGCTGATTTTGGTTCTGATTAGCATTGTACCCATGGGAAAAGTGGCGTGCATGGCGCTGTTTTATAAGCTTGCGGCGGCGGTGACAGAGCCGGTGACGGACAAGCGTATTGCCGGGTGCTTAAAAGGGATGGCGGAGGGCGGTGTGCTTTATTTAAAACTGATGGGCTACTCTGTGGTGCTGTTTTTCCTTACCATTGCACTGACAACGGCGGTTTCCGGCTTCCTATAAGAAAGGCGTAAGGTGGTATGACAGAATTGGTTCGCTATGTCAGAGGTTTTCTGGCGCTCTTTATCATTATGCTTTTATTGCTCCAGTTGGTGCCCGATGCGGGAATGAAAAAATATATCCGTTTTTTTTCCCAGTTGGTGCTTACTCTGGGATTTTTATATCCGCTGCTGTCTGTTTTCTGCGACAGTGACGCCTTTTTGGAGAAAATACAGTATGAAACCTTTGCGGAGAGTCTGCGGGAGATTTCCGAGGACACTGCAAAATTAGAGTACATGCAGAATGACTACTATCTGGAAAAATATGAGGAAGCGGTGGAGCAGGACGTGTACCGGACGGCGGAAAATTATGTGGATTCCTACGGGCTTACGGTGGGGGAGGTGGAGGTAACATTGAGCGGAGAATATGAGGTGGAAACCCTTAAGGTGTCGTTAAAGGACGAAGGGGAGGGGGACATAGAGCCGGTAAGCATTGCCCTTGCAGAGGGGAAAAAGATAGGAAACGAATCCGTTTGTGAAAAATTAAAGGGAGAGCTGGAAACTTATTATCAGTTGGAAGACACAGAGGCGGAGGTCTGGTATGAGGGATACTAACAGGCAGGGCAGATGGGTAATGGCGAAATTTATGGAGACTTTGAGATGTTTATAAAATTTGAAGCTGAGTTTCACTATTATTTAAGTAAGGCAAAGAAGCGAGGTGCTGAAAAATGGGACAATGGGGAGAAAAATGGAGTGGTTTCCTGCGGGAAAAATCCTGGCGGAAGTTAAAAAAGACGGATTGGGTGGTGCTGGCGTTAGCGGGAGTGCTGATTTTGATTATCGCCATGCCCATGGGGGAGAAAAAGAATAATAATGACCTGCTTCCGGCGGAAGAAACGGCGGAGAGTGCTTCTAAGGAGCAGAAAACAGAATCCACAAAGGCAAAAGATGACTATATCAGCCAGATGGAGAATAAATTAGAAAAGGTATTATCACAGATGGAGGGGGTTGGAAAGGTTACAGTGATGATTACCGTGGCGGACAACGGCAGCTATGTGGTGGAAAAGGATACGACGAAAAGCACCACCACTACCACGGAAAATGACAGCAACGGAGGAAGCCGCACGGTGACGGAACAGCAGACAGGGGAGAGCACGATTTACACGGAGAACGGGCAGGAAAGCGCGCCCTACATACAGAAGGAAAATCTGCCTACCATCGAGGGAATTGTGGTGGTGGCGGAGGGGGGAGGAAACGGGAAAACGGTTTCTGACATTTCAGAGACAATCCAGGCATTATTTCCGGTGGAGGCACATAGAATTAAGGTAGTAAAGATGGAATCTAAGGAGGGATAACCGTGAAGAAAATATTCAAAAAGAATCAGCTGGTGATTACGGCGCTGGCACTAATGATAGCGGTGGCTGGCTATTTCAGCTATATGAACAACAACATTGATGACCCGGCAGCAAAAGAGACAAGTGCGGATGCAGGCACATCTGCGGATTTGCTGGAGGAGGACTACGAGATTTCCGATGAGGACAGCATGGTGGGGGAAATTTTTACCGATGAAGGAACCGGGGAAGAATTAGCGGTAGTGGACGGAACGGAGACGGTGGCATTAGATGAGAGTGCAGATACGTTAGAGGACGGAACGGTGGCAGACGGAACCGACACAATGTCAGATACAGTGGCAGATGCGGAGACGGCAGCAGGGGAAGATGTGGCG
>JAGAIK010000145.1 GCA_017626625.1 Roseburia sp. | reverse complement strand
TAACATCTGTAATTTCGTATTTTTAAAGCCGTCTCTTAATTTACGAAGACGGTCCCATGGGTCCTCTTTTAAGAAACGAAGAGACGCATCGAACGTAGCGCCGCCCCAGCACTCCACTGCATTGTATCCAACCTTGTCCATCTTATCGACAATCGGAAGCATCTGCTCGGTTGTCATTCTGGTTGCAATCAAAGACTGGTGCGCATCACGCAGTACCGTCTCTGTTATTTTAATAGGTTTTTTAACAACTTCTGACATTTTTTCCTCCTTTTAGCGGATATTTAAAATCCGCATTGCTACTTGCTCATAAAAACAGCATTCTGCTTTTATATTCCGAAAATTGCCATAAATACACCGGCTGCCACTGCAGTACCGATAACTCCGGCAACGTTTGGTCCCATTGCGTGCATAAGTAAAAAGTTTGTCGGGTCTTCCTCTGCACCAACCTTCTGTGATACACGGGCTGCCATCGGAACAGCGGATACTCCGGCGGAACCGATTAACGGGTTAATCTTGCCCTTTGTAATCCAGCATAACAGCTTACCGAACAATACGCCGGCTGCCGTACCAAACATGAATGCAATTAATCCCAATGCAACAATCTTTAAGGTGGTTGCATTTAAGAATGCCTCTGCACTGGTGGACGCACCAACGGAAGTACCAAGCAAAATAACTACAATATACATTAATGCGTTGGAAGCCGTATCAGATAACTGACGTACCACACCACACTCACGGAATAAGTTACTAAGCATTAACATACCAACCAACGGAGCTGTTGTCGGAAGAATACAGCAGACAACAATGGTTACCACGATTGGGAATAAAATCTTCTCTAATTTTGATACCGGTCTTAAGTTTTCCATCTTGATGGCACGCTCTTTTTTCGTCGTAAACAGCTTCATAATGGGCGGCTGAATAATCGGAACCAACGCCATATAGGAATATGCTGCCACCGCAATCGGTCCCATCAGACCGGACTGCCCTAATTTTCCGGCAAGGAAAATGGAAGTAGGACCGTCTGCACCACCGATAATAGATACGGCTGCCGCAGCCTTGTCGTTAAAGCCCATCAGGATTGCAAGGAAGTAGGCGCCGAAAATACCGAACTGCGCTGCCGCTCCAAGCAAAAAGCTGATTGGGTTTGCAATCAAAGGTCCAAAGTCTGTCATCGCACCAACTCCAAGGAAAATCAGAGATGGCAGAATAGACCATTCATCTAAGATATAAAAGTAATGGAATAAGCCACCAACCCCATTGCTCATCTGTTCCGGGCTTGCAAAGATATCCGGGTAAATATTTACCAGCAGCATACCAAATGCGATTGGAACTAACAGCAACGGCTCAAACCCCTTACGGATTGCCAGGTAAAGGAACACACAGGCAACCAGTATCATAATGAAGTTTCCCCCTGTAAGGTTGAAAAAGGCGGTCTGATGCAGGAGGTTGCTTAACGTCTCCGAAATGTAACTCATGGTTATCCTCCTAATATTAGTTGTTTAAAGTTGCCAGTAATGCACCTGCTTCTACCATATCTCCAACGTTTACGTTGATGCTTGCTACAGTTCCGTCCTCAGGAGCAACCACCGGAGTCTCCATCTTCATGATTTCAAGAACCAGTACGGTATCGCCTCTCTTTACAGCAGTGCCTGCTGCCGCTTCAATCTTGAATACCTTGCCTGCTGCACCTGCTTCGATTTTCACATTGCCTGCCGCACCTGCCGGAGCTGCTGCCTTTGGAGCTGCCGGAGCCGCTGCCGGGGCTGCCGCACGTCTCGGAGCCGCTGCTGCCGGAGCACTCACTGCACCGTTTTCTTCTACAGTAACATCATAAACATTTCCATTTACGGTAATTGTATAGCTTTTCATTGAATCATCCTCCTAAAATAATCTGTAATATTGGTTCTGCATGAAACTCTTAATCCTTTCATACTCTCGCGGGAAGTTTGCCGCTTTTGCAAACTTCCGCATAAAAATCTTAATCCTTTCATACCCTCGCGGGAAGTTTGCCGCTTTTGCAAACTTCCGCATGAAAATCTCCGATTTTCATGCTGCTACCTGCGGTGAATAGAACGCACCACAAAGGAATCCGTCGGCGCTCCTGTTCCCGCAGCGATTGCGGCAGTGATAACTGCAACAAGCTCCAAATCATCGGTAAGCTGCTGCTGTTCCTCTCTCTGTTCAATCTGTGTTACTACGGTATCTTCCGCAGCTTCATTACTGCCACGGCTTTCAAACTTCTTCTGAATATACGGAATCACTTTGAAAGAATAAATAATCAAGCTGATTAAAATCAGCACAACAAATACGGTTCCCATTCCCATCAGGGTATTCATAGCTGCTTTTGACATCTTCTCCCCAAGGGAATAAACCAGGTCAGCATTTGCATCGGTTAATGTTGCCTGCTCCGTCTCATAATCATAAGTGTAAACATATGTAATAATAACCTGTCTGTCAGGGAAATTTACAATCTGTTCTGTGGTTACAGTATCCTGCGCTTTGCTGATTGAAAATTCTCCCAAGCCCTGATATGCACCTAACTCTGCCACTGTATCATCCCAGGTAGTTAAAAGATTAATTACCGCATCCGTACCATAGGTATTGATACTCTCACGGTTTTCATCCGTCATAGCCACCAGAGCCGCAACATCCTGCTCCATACCGTCCTTCAGGTTTTCATATTCCATACCGAAATAATCTACACTGGCGGGGTCTGTCCCACAGGCTGTCATTGTAAAAGCCATGATAATAAGACAAAGCATAAGAGATAATTTTTTCTTCATAACTTCACCTTTCTATTTTGTTCCATGTTTCTTGTCCGGTACGCCTGCGCATTTTGTATATAATAACTCAAAAGCGGAAACAAGATATTTTCTTGTGTCAGCCGGTTCTACCACCAGGTCTACATAACCGCGTCTGGCTGCCGCCATCACGTTTGTCTGTAACTCTTCGTACTCTTTTGCTTTCTCTGCGAGTACATCGGCGGAAGCGTCTGCGTACATAATCTTAGCTGCAAGCTCTGCATCCATCATGCCGACCTTTGCGTCTTTCCATGCGTAAACGAAATCTGCCCCGATGGATTTGGAGTTCATGGAAACATAAGCGCTTCCGTAAGCATTTCCGGTAATCAGGTTTACCTTCGGGCAGGTTGCAGAAGCAAAGGCAGAGGTCATATGAGCTAACGCTTTTGCCAAATTCTTCTCAGAACACATGCAGGCTTTAAAACCTGTTACATTCGTGAGGGTCAAAACCGGAATTTCAAAAGCATCGCAGTACTGTACAAACTCAGCCGCCTTATTGCAGCCTCTTGCGGATAATACGGAATCAAAGGTTTCTGCTTTGTTTCCCTCTGCATCGTAAACCTCGGTACAGTTGGCAACAGCGCCTACCGTCATACCGTTTAATTTGATGAATCCGGTTACCATATCTTTGGCATATCCGGCTTTCGTCTCAAAGAAAACATGTCCGTCGGAAATCTCGCTTAATAAAAATCTGGGGTCGCCCTTCATGGCTTCCATGTTCTCGCAGGCACGGTTCAAATCGTCCATGCACTCGGAAGTATAGACATCTCCCTCGTTGTTTAACGGAAGCATTGCTACCAGTTCGCGGATTTGGGCAATAATCTCATCCTCTGTTCCCACTGCGTCGATACAGCCGTTCTCTTCACTCTGGAATGCCGCTGCGGAGGTATCGCATTTGTCAATTCTGTTTCCCTCAATGGCATTCGGTGAGTTTACAAACATCTTTCCTTTTTCGCTCTCCATAAAAGCGAAGTCACACAGTGCCGGAACAACGGAAAGTCCGCCGCCGCAGTTGCCGAAGAT
>JAGAIK010000144.1 GCA_017626625.1 Roseburia sp. | reverse complement strand
CATCTGCTGCGGCTGCTGTGGTATTGCCTCCTGTATCTGTGGTTTCCGTACCTGCTGTATTCGCTGTACCCGCATTACTTGTACCTGCATTGCTTGTACCTGCATTGCTTGTACCTGCATTGCCTGTTGCTGCGTTATTGCCACATCCTGCCATCATAGTTGCTGCCATTGCTGCACATAATAATGTGCTGACGATTTTCTTATTCATAGTATCCTCTCCTTTTCTGTTTGTTTCTTACAAGGCTTATTATAGCGGCGGTTCCCCTCTCATTATATAAAATTGTTTGACAAAATATCATTTTCATGTTATATCATGGGTAACATGAATTTTATCTTTTCACAGGGAGAATTTATTATGGATTTATCAAAGGACTGGTATCGAAGTGAATTTATTCAGCAGGAACTCTTAGAAGGCCACCGTGTCATCGAAACAGAGTTTTCGTTCTATGACGCCATCGCAAACGGCAACCTTGAATATGTGGAAGAGAACTGTAAAAACAACACTTTTACAAATCCCGATGGAATGGGAAAGCTTTCCGAAAATAAACTGCAGAATATCCGCTACCATTTCGTGGTGACCACTGCCATGATTACCCGCTACTGCGTGCACGCCGGAATGGAGCAGGAAAAATCCTACAGCCTGAGTGATTTTTATATTTTAAAGATGGATAAATGTCAGACGATTGAAGAAATCTCCCAGCTTCACCATGTGATGTGCCTTGATTTCTGCAAACAGATGAATATTCTGCGAAACAGCCAGATACTTTCCAAGCCGATTGTGCTCTGTATTGATTATATCTACAGCCACATCCACTACCGGATTACCATTGCGGAATTAGCGGACTACTTAAATCTCTCCGAAAGTTATTTATCCAAGCTGTTTCACAAAGAAATGGGACTGCCCTTAAGCCAGTATATTCTGAACCTGAAAATTGAAAAGGCGAAGAACCTCCTGCAGTTTTCCGACTACAACATTATAGACATTGCCAACTATCTTTCCTTTTCTTCCCAGAGCCATTTCATTCAGGTTTTTCAGAAGAAAACGGGACTGACTCCTCACAAATACCGGACACAGCACTTTCGAAGCAACTGGGAACAGGTCGCTCCCCATTCCCTGTAGCATACGATTGCGCTGTTCTCCGAAAAATTTGCCGTTCTATTGGACAGGAATAAGCTTTAACTGTTCTAACGTAAGCCCGTCCGCACCAAATACCAGTTTAAAGTAGTGGACATTCCCCACAATATTTCCCACGGAAAATGACGCTTTTTTGGCTTCGCCCTTTGTTCCCTGGAAGCTCAGTGTGGTTCGGTACATATTGTCCACATAGAGGGACACCGGAAGCTGGGCTAATTCATCCAGTTTGGAGCTTACCAGAAATTCCATCCGGTATTCTCCTTCCGCCGCAAATCGGACTTCATATGCCCTGCTGCCGCCGGATTTTCCTGTGACGGCCTCTGTTTCCAGCCGAATTTCTCCGCTTTCTTCTGCCACACATCTTTTTATTTCCGTCAGGAGTTCTTCTTCGTTATCCTCCTGCTCATTTCCCTCTATCTGCAATTCTTCCTCTCTGCCGAGTTCCCGCAGCATTGCCGGAGAAATCAGGAGAAATCGCAGGATATTTTCTGCATTTCTGAGCAAATCCCCTCTGGTGATGCGTCCCTGTGCAAAGTTTTCCCGCAAGTTATCATTTTCCGCTTCTTCCTGTGCATCGGAACAGCACATATAAATATCATTCTGGGCTAATACCATGGGCGCACGGTTGGTCTTTTCTGCCGCCCCGCCTTCCCAGTTGGCAGACGCCCACCAGTCCGTCATCACAATGCCCTGATACTTCCATTCTTTTCTTAAAATCACCGTACACAAATCATAATTTCCTGCCGCCCAGATACCGTTGACCGGGTTATAGGAAGTCATGACAGACCTTGCGTTTCCTTCCTTTACGGCGATTTCAAAGCATTTTAAGTAAATTTCCCGCAGGGCCCGCTCCGAAACCACAGCGTCCACTAAGGTTCGGTTCTGCTCCTGGTTGTTTCCGCAGAAATGCTTGATGGTTCCGGTAACATCCGATTCCTGCATTCCCTCTAACTCAGCGGCACACAGCTTTCCCGTAAGAATCGGGTCCTCTGAAAAATACTCGAAATTCCGTCCGTTCAACGGATTTCTGTGGATATTAATTCCCGGTCCTAACAGGGTATCCACCTTATTTTTCCTCAATTCCAGCCCTACCATACGAAACAGCTCTTTTACCAGTTCCGTGTCAAAAGTACTTCCGATAGCGGCACCGTTGGGGAGGGAAAATGCTTTTGTACCGCAGTCCATACGAATGCCGGAAGGACCGTCTGCACAGCAGGCAACCGGAATACCGAATTTCCGCAGATTTTCCGTGATTCCGCCGAAGGCTCCTGCCGTACCCGGCGTTACCTTGGGACTGCACATCCCCTCGCCCCGGAACATACACATCAGGTCTTCGTCCGAAAGCTGTGCCAAAAAATCCTCTAATGCCACATTCCGGTCAAACACATCTCCTAACCGATATCCCTTATCTCCTGTATAGGGAATTTCCCTCTGAAGGCGCTCTCCCAGCCTTTTTGCCGGGTCGGTTTGGCGCAGGGGACTTTCTTCTAACTGAATTTCAACCGTTCCATCTTCTTTGTCTCTGCGGACGAAACGTTTGAAGCCCTGGGTGGGAGCTGCCGCTTCCTCCAGCACTTCGATGGTTTGCTGCTCCTGCCTCCAGCTTCCGCTGTATTTTGCCGTTCTCACATCACTGCCTGTAAAAATCTCGTAGGTGCCTTCTTCTAACAAAAATGCGGATTTCGCTCCCGTGCAGCCGCTGTCATCATAGGCTGCAAAGTACCATTTCGGACACCGGATGGAAAGCTGCACGCTCTCCCCCGGCGCCAGCTCCTTAGTCTTTTCAAAGCCTGCCAACACACGCTCGGGCTTTCCTAATTTTCCCTGAGGCTGGCGGACATAAACCTGTACCACCTCTTTTCCGGCACAGTCCCCTGTATTTTTTACCCTGACATCTACGGAAACGGCTTCTTCCCCGATTTCTCCTATTTTCCCCTCCATTTCAAACTGTGTATAGGACAAACCGTACCCAAAAGGATACTGCACCCGGTCTTTTGCCACAGTTTCAAAATACCGATAGCCCACGTAGATGTCTTCCTGATAAAAGTTTTTCTCCGTTCCGCCGAAATTCTTTGTGCTGGGATAATCTGCAATGTCATAGGCAATGGTGTCTGCCAGCTTTCCGCAGGGATTGACTGCTCCCGTCAGCACATCCAACACACCGTTTCCGCCTTCCTGTCCGCCCTGCCAGACATAGAGTACTGCCGCAGGCTCATATTCCTCCACCCACTTCATGTCAATGATATTTCCCACATTTAACAGTACCACGGTTCTCTCACATGCCCTGCTTACCTTTGCAATCATGTCCTTTTCCGTCTCTGTCAAAAGATAGCTTCCCGCTTCGTTTTTATTATCCTGGTCCTCCCCCGCTGTTCTGCCGATGATTACAACTGCCACATCTGATTCTGCGGCAATCTCTGTCATTTCCTCCGTCAAAGGCATTTCCTTCTGCGACCAGGGAACCGTTCCCCAGCCATTTCCCTCGTCTGCCGGATTTTCTTTTAACCATTCCTCATAAATCTGGAGCAGTCTTTCGTTAAGGGTGATTTTCTCACATTTCCGCAGGGCATCTAAAATACTGACCACATAGCTTGTATTCACCAAGCCGCCGGAACCTAATCCGCTTTTATAATAATGAAAGGCACATCTGCCGAACACCGCCACCTTATCCTTTTCCCGGAGCGGCAGCGCTCCCCTTTCATTTCTTAAAAGTACACAGCCCTCCGCT
>JAGAIK010000143.1 GCA_017626625.1 Roseburia sp. | reverse complement strand
ATCTAATCTCTTCCCATAGTCACAAAAACAGCTCCTTCTTTGTGCAATCTGCCAATATCAGTTATCGGCGGAAACTTTTGACATCCGAAATCAATGTTGTATAAAAGAAAAAATTAGGGGAAGAATAGTGAATAGGAAATAAAAAGCCGGGCAGAGAGGTCCTTTGCCCGGCGGAAGAAAGCTGGTAGGAGAGGTCTTTGCCTAGCAGAAGAAAGCTGGTAGGAGAAGTCTTTTGCCCGGCAGAAAGAAGTTGGGTGGAGAGGTTTTTGCCTAGAGGAAAAAAGTTGGGCGGAGAGGTTCATTGCCTGGAAGAAGAAAGGAAAAAAACTGGGCTCAGAGGTTCTTTGCCTGGCAGAAAAAAGTTGGTAGGAGAGGTCTTTTGCCTGGCGGAAGAAAGGGTTGTTTTGTATGAGAAGAGAAATTAGGTTTCCATTTTCTTTAAAGGAGAAGAAAAGAATTGCGTACATAATGTTGGTTGTTGGTTGTGGGGCTGTGTTGCTGTTGGGAGGGGAATACATAAAAAGGCAGAGAATGCAGCGGGAGATTGCGGAGAAGATTATACGGTTTCATGTGATTGCCAATAGTGATACTAAGGAGGACCAGGCGTTGAAATTGAAGGTGCGGGATGCTGTGGGAGGGAGGATGCAGCAGCTTTTGACGGGAATAAATGACCGGGCGGAGTGTGAGGAGGTGTTGTATGAGAACCGGGAGGTAATTACGGAGACGGCGGAGAAGGTGATTGCGGAGGAGGGATATGAGTATGAGGTGGAGACGGTTTTAAAGGAAGTGAATTTTCCGGTGAAAACCTATGGAGGTTATACTTTTCCGGCGGGGGATTATGAGGCGTTAGAGGTGGTGATTGGAGAGGGAAACGGGCATAACTGGTGGTGTGTGATGTACCCGAATATGTGCTTTTCTGGCAGCGTTTATGAAGTGGTGGAGGAAGAGGCGGAAGAAGCTCTTCGGGAGGTTTTGTCGGAGGAGGAATATAGAGAAATCTTAGAATCGGGAAATTACCGGGTGCAGTTTAAATATTTTACATTTCTGAACGGACTGTGCGATGGAAATGAAGAATAGTATTGAAACTTTCAGGGAAAGCGTTTAAGATGGAGATACCGAGAAGCTGGCAGGGGTGTGTCTTCACTGCTGGCGGAAACGAAAGCTGCGCAAAGGGCAGCGCAGAAATGAGGAGAAATATGACCAAAGAAGTATTGATTAAAATCAGCGGATTGCAGTTCGCAGGAGATACTGATAATGAGCCGGTGGAGATTATTACCTCCGGGGATTATTATAAAAGAAACGGAAAACACTATATTCTCTATGATGAGGTGATGGAGGGCTTTGCGGAGCCTACGAAAAACATTATTAAACTGAATGAGGATATGTTAGACATCACAAAAAAGGGTGTTGCCAACGTACATATGATGTTTGAGAAAAACAGGAAAAACGTGACCTATTATTATACTCCCTATGGCAGTATTCTGATTGGGATTGATGCCAAAAAGGTGGAGGTGCAGGAGAGCGAGCACAACATTGACGTTAAGGTGGACTATGCGTTAGAGGTCAATTATGAGCATATGGCGGACTGTAGTATTACGATGAATATTGCCTCGAAGGATGGGGGAGAGTTTCGGATTTAGGAAGATTTAATTTTTCAGGAGGAAAATTATGACAAATGAAGAAATACGATGGTATTTAGAAGAGCAGTCCGAGAGCAAATTTCAGGAATTTACCAGCGGGCTGATACCGGGTACCGATAATATTTTAGGCGTCCGTATTCCGAAAATCCGCGTTCTGGCAAAGCAGATAGCTAAGGGGGACTGGCAGGAGTATTTAAAACATGCGTCGGATGCCTCTTATGAGGAAATCATGTTACAGGGCTTTGTGATTGGCTATGCCAAAGGAGAGATAGAGGAAATGCTGTCTTATGTGGCAGCTTTTGTGCCGAAAATCCGGGACTGGTCTGTCAACGACTGCTTTTGTTCTACCTTTAAAATTGCGGCAAAGCACCGGGAGCGGGTATGGGATTTTCTCATGGAGTACCGGGAGTCAGAGGAAGAATTTGAACAGCGTTTTGTGGCGGTGATGTTGATGGACTATTTCCTGACAGAGGAATATATCGGACGGGTGTTTGAGGTCTGGGACAGTCTGAATCATCCGGGCTATTACCGTAAAATGGGGGTTGCCTGGGGTGTGGCGACTGCTTATGCGAAGTTTCCGAAAGAAACCCACGCCTATCTGGCAGAGAATCACCTGGACGATTTTACCTACAATAAGGCAATTCAGAAAATGTTGGAATCCTATCGGGTGTCCGGTGAGGCAAAGAATTTGCTGCGGCAGATGAAGCGAAAATAAATTAGTTTTCTTTCGGGGGTTTTTTGCGCGAGTTCTGCGTCTGCATGTTTCTCTGTGCCTCTGAACGGCTCCGCTGGGGACGTCTGTGTGACCGGCAGCCCAGAAGAATCTCTACCGCCTCCTGCAGCTCCGGGTGAGCCCGGTAAGATTCTACGATGGTGCGTTCTATCGGGGTGACATGGAAATTTTCGTTTCCGTCGTAGCCGAAAGTGGATAAAATATCCGTAATATTATACATTTCACAGAGCGTTAAGAGCATATCCGCACTGGGATTTGCCTGACCGCTTTCCCAACCGTAAATCGTCTTTGGCGCAACCTCTAAGGAACGTTCACGAAGCATGAGGGAAACGTCATTGACGGTATAGTGATTCTTTTTGCGATATTCTTTTAAAACCTTGGGAATATATTCATTGCTCATACTGTTTACCTCGTAAAGGTATCATATCTTACCCCTTTTTAAGCGTCAATAAATTCTGCTTATTCGAGAAAAATGACGAAAAAATTCTTAAATTCAAGAAAAATGGCGAAAAAGAGCGACAAAAGACGAAAACGGTAAAAAATAGTTTTCTGTCAGTTAGGGTGCTCTTTTTTGGATAAAATTATGAATAGCGGAGCCGGGAAATATCCATACT
>JAGAIK010000142.1 GCA_017626625.1 Roseburia sp. | reverse complement strand
TCTTTAATTTTTCCAATTCTCCAATCAATTTCGCATAGCTGTGCACCTTCGTAAAATGCTGAATCCGCTTCGGGTCACTACCGTAATAACCTATCATTTCGCAATACAGCTCATTTATCATTTTCTATGTACCTCCTGTCCCATTCTGCTGTCAACACAACTTCGCATGTCAAAATGAGATTCCTCTAACCTTTTCCTCCGCCCTGTTTTCCTGCCTAAGCCGTTTGAAACATCAAAAGGACTTCTACAGGAGCCCATCCTCCCGCAAAAGTCCCTTTCCACTTTCCTAATGAATAAAGCGCGGCGCCAAAATCCCTACCACATAAATAAGGGCGCATAATACCATAAACACAGTTGCCCCGCAAAGCACGCCTGCAACAATCTGAGCAATTATCACCAGACCGTGAAGCCAGATTGGTACATCATGAAGACAGGCAGCCAGTGCGCCTTCAATTGCCACAATCACACAGACCGGAATCACCGGCATCTCCAATACAAGCATACTGACTAAAATGACAAGTAGCACCGCCACTATGACACCAAATAATATTAACATGCTTTTATTCTCCCGGACTGCCGTTCCCACTGCTGCCCCGGGGCTTTTTTTTCTGCGTTCTTTTATGGATATCCGTTCTTCTTTTACCTGATTTTCTGTTTCACTCACTCCTGTTTTACCCTCTCTCTCCTCATGCCTTTCATTGCTATGCGCACTTCGGCGCGTATAATGTCTAGCGACATTATACCATGTGCTTCGCACAGGGCATTCGCCGTGGGCGACCCATGCGCACTTCGGCGCGTATAATGTCTAGCGACATTATACCAAGTTCCTGGAGAAAGGACAAGTTTTTTATTTAAACTGAATGGGTGTGACTTCGGGTGTCAACGGTTCCATCTGGTATTCCGGGAACTGGTCTATCAGTTCCCCTAAGCACAGGGTGGTATTGTAAACCGTGTCATGGCACAGCATCACTACCTTTTTCCGGTCCAGTGTTGTCTCCTTTGCATTGGCGAGCAGGCTCTCCGGCGTGGATTTTGTCACAGCGTCCTCTAAACTTGCATTCCAGTCAAAATAAATGTACCCCCGCTCCGTCATGGCTGCGATAATATCTTTGTATACACCTTTATTATAAGCATTGATACTGCCGCCTGGAAAACGGAATAGCTGTGCTTTTACCCCGGTGACTTCATACACAATTTGGTACGCCTTTTCAAAATCGGCGAGATAAGCGTCCACACTGGCATAAATTTCCCGGTAATCGTGGCTGTAACAGTGAATGCCAATGGTATGCCCCTCTTCCACAATCCGCTTTGCCACCTCCGGGTGCTTCTCCACATTTTCTCCCACCACGAAAAAGGCAGCCTTTACATTTTTCTCCTTTAGCGTGTCTAACACAGCTACAGTATTTTCTGCTGTGGGACCATCATCGAAGGTCAGGTACATGGTCTTTTCTTTTTTATTCTCTTCCTGCCCTGCCGTCTCTTCCTCTGGCTTAGTATCGGCTTCCCCTGCTTCTGCCTGTCCTTCTGGCTTTTCCCGTAGACCGTTTTCCTGCTCCGGCAAACTTTCCTGCTCCGGCAGACTTTCCTGCATTCCAGTTTCCTGCCCCGGCAAATCTTCCGGCATTCCAGTTTCCTGTTCCAGTAAATCTTCCGGCTCCACTGCGCCGTCCGCCGCATAGACCACCGTATTCCCGCTGACTTCCCGCCACATCTGATGAATGGCATTCCCCGTCAGGCGCAGCAGCCCGCAGCACACAACTGTCACTGCCAGAATCGCTGTCCCCCGCCTTAAGTTCTGTCCGTAGTCCTTTTTTCTTCTGTTACCCGCCATCGCTCTGTTTCCTCCGCTTCCTGCATATTCTATAAACTCCTGTGTAACTATATTTCTTCCGGTGCCAAAATATACAATGCACGGGAGTTCTTTGTAATCGAAGTATAAACAGACGACACATCAAAACTGCGTCATTTTTGCATCAAAGTCCCATCCTTTTTGCAACAAAACTGCATCATTTTGAAATTTTCAGGAAAAGCTCATTTATGCCCTCGTAACAGCCTATGGTAACCACCGTTCCCCCGGTTTCCATGCCGGAGAAGCGGTATTTTTTATAATCGGACGTGGTTTCCGTCAGCGGATTTTCCGTCTCATACGCCTCCATTCCCGTAAGCCCCAGGTAGCCGCTCCATGCTTCCACCATGGTTTCCGGTTCCATCTCCTCCCAGGTCTTTTCCGAGCGGAGATAAAATTCATAAATTTTTCCGGTTTCGTCATCTAAATAAGCGTCCATCAGACGGTTGGATTTGGAAACATTTTTCAGCTCCGAAGAAAAACTGATTTTCCAGACGCTGACATTATTCCGGGGCTCTGTCACATCTATAGCAGAATACAACTGTGCCGTGTAGGAATCCTCCGAAACGGGCTGCACGCCCTCCGGTATCACCCCAAGCTCCTGCAATTTTTCTATCTGTTCATTGCAGAGTTCAAAAATTTCCGCTGACCTCTGTTCTGTCTTTTCCGCCGTATTTCTGTTTCTCACAAACGCATAATTTCCGCTGACTTCCTCATAGGCAAATTCCTCCTCGTTTGCCCGGACACTCTGCTCGCTGGCAGGCAGGGTCTG
>JAGAIK010000141.1 GCA_017626625.1 Roseburia sp. | reverse complement strand
GGACAGAAATTGCCTCTACGGGATTCGTATCTTCCTCCGGGTACTGCACCCCGTCAAGGTTCCTGCTGATATTGCGAAGCACCCCGTTGACAAAACCGCTGAGGGAGGAAAATCCCTTTTTCCGTGCCAGCTTCACCGCCTCGTTGCAGGCTGCGGAATCCGGCACCGAATCCATGTATTTCATCTGGTACACCGCCATCCGTAAAATATTGCGGATGACGGGCTTCATTTTATTCACTTTTACTTTGGAAAACCGGTTGATGATATAGTCGAGCTCTATCATGCGCTGAATGGTTCCCTCAGAAACCCGCGTGATAAATGCCCGCTCCTGTTTTTCCAAATACTGGTATTTTTCCAGAACGGAGCGCAAAACCACATGGCTGTAGCCGCCCTCCTTCGTCACTTCCATCAAAACGCCCAGCACCAGTTCCCTTGTATTTACCGAATCAGTCATCCTGGTCACGTCCTCCAAACAGCAAAATCAGACGGAGCAACTGCAAAATGGCTGCCGCCGCACTTGCCACATAAGTAAGCGCCGCTGCCTTCAGCACTTTTTTTGTATAAGGCAGTTCGCTTTCGCTTAAGATTCCCAACTGCTCCACCGTCTTAAGGGCACGGCTTGAAGCATTAAACTCCACCGGAAGGGTCACAAGCTGGAAAATCACCGCAAAAGAAAAACAGATAATTCCAAGATTGATAAGAAAGCTTCCCGTAGAACTGGTAAAAAACAAACCAATGACAATCAGAGGCCACGCTAAGGTGGAACCGATATTTGCCACCGGGACGATAGCAGAACGCAGCGTCAGCGGCACATAACCCTTCTGGTGCTGAATAGCATGTCCGCACTCATGGGCTGCCACGCCGATTGCCGCCACGGAGGTACTGCCGTAAACGGAATCCGACAGATTCAAAGTTTTTTTCATGGGATTGTAATTGTCCGTCAGATTTCCGGAAACATGGCAGATGGAAACGTCATAAATCCCCGCAGAATTTAAAATGCGCTCCGCCGCCTGAGCTCCGGTCATTCCTGTCATACTGCGGTACTGTGAATATTTATTGTAGGTAGACTTTACCCTTGCGGAGGCTATCATGCAGATAACTGCTCCGATGATGACCAGAAAATACGTCGGGTCCCAATAATAGTAAAAATAAGGCATTCTCATCCATCCTTTCTATCTCTTATCCTCGTTTAAAATAAGTTCCCGCTTCCACCGTGCAGCCGTTCAAAAAGGCTTCCACCGTCATTCGTTTCTTTCCTTCTAACTGCACTTCCTTTAAAGCCAGCATTCCTTTTCCCGTCTGTACTAAAATTCTGTTTTTTTCCACCTTTACCATACAGCCCGGCGCCGCTTCGCTCTGCTTAGAAACCACCTCTGCCTTCCAGATTTTTAAAATTTTATCCCCTAATCTGGTATATGCGCTGGGCCACGGGTCTAAGCCCCGAATCAGGCACTCAATTTCTTCTGCGCTCTTCGTCCAGTCAATGCTGCCTAACTCCTTATGAATTTTAGCGGTATGGGTAGCCTGGCTGCTGTCCTGGGGCGTATAGACGGCAGTGCCGTTTTCAATGGCCTCCATGGTTTTTACACAGAGCTTTGCCCCCACCCCGGCAAGACGCTCAAACAGGCTTCCCCCTGTCTCGTCCTCCCGCAGTGCCACTTCCTCTTTCATAATAATATCCCCGGTATCAACCCCGTCGTCCATGCGCTGGGTCGTGACTCCGGTGACTTTTTCTCCGTTGATGACCGCCCACTGTATGGGGGAAGCGCCCCGATATTTCGGCAAAAGGGAGGCATGGACATTCACGCAGCCGTATTTTGGCATATCTAAAATGACCCTGGGTATAATCTGCCCAAAAGCCACCACAATAATGATATCCGGCTGGTATTTTCTCAAATATTCCACAGATTCCGTCTCCCGAATCTTTTCCGGCTGATAGACTTCGATGCCATGCTCGATGGCGCAGGCTTTCACCGGAGTATATTTTAACGCCTTGCTCCTCCCCACCGCCTTATCCGGCTGAGACACCACCAAAACAACCTCATGCCCCGCTTTGATAATTTCCTCTAACGTCCCCACCGCAAAATCAGGGGTTCCCATAAATATCACTCTCATACTCCACCTCGTTTGTCATAACTAACATCATACATGAGAAGAACGCCGTCCGCATTCTTTTCATGCTATGCTTCTTCCTCATAATTTACATCATGAATCGGACCTTCCACCTTTTCTGTATACATATGTCCGTCAAGATGGTCTAACTCATGGCAGATGGCTCTTGCCAAAAGCTCCGTGCCCTCAATGGTATACTCTTCCATATTTTCGTCCAAAGCCCTTGCCTTTACATAATTTGGTCTGGTGACGGTTCCCGCTTTTCCCGGGAGGCTCAGACACCCCTCGTCCCCGGTCTGCTCACCGGAAGTCTCTAAAATAGAGGGATTAATCATCACAATCGGACCCTCTCCCACATCAATGACCACCAGCCTCTTTAAAATTCCCACCTGGGGTGCAGCAAGTCCCACACCGTTTGCCTCATACATGGTTTCTAACATATCGCCGATTAATTCCTCAATCTTCGGAGTCATCTCCTGAATCGGTTTGCATACTTTGGTGAGCACAGGGTCACCCTGGATTCTAATTGTTCTTAATGCCATTTTCTTTTCCTCCATTCCTATTTTCAAAAACCATCGGCGGGATTAAAGTCAAACTGAACCGTTACATTGGAAAATCTGCGGTCGTCCCGCATAAAATCCTCCAGTCCGTCCTTGATATCCACCAATACCTGATAATTTTCCGCTTTCACATACAGGACTTTTTTGTAAACGTCCGAAATCTTTGCAATGGCGGCGTCCGCAGGACCGATGGGAAGGATTTTTTCCCGCTCATATTTCTCATTTCCCTCTATCTGCGCCGCCAGCAGGGCAGCCGCATCAAAGGCTCGCTGTTCCTCCTTAGACGCACAGAGTATCAAAAGCAGATTCCAGACCGGCGGATAGCGCAGCATTTTCCGGTATTCGATTTCCTGCTCATAAAACTTCTCATAGTCCTGCTGCTTCGCCGCAACAATGCTGTAATGCTCCGGCGTGTAGGTCTGTATCACCACGCTTCCCGGCAGTTCTCCCCTGCCGGCTCTCCCGGCAGCCTGAGTTAAAAGCTGGAAGGTGCGCTCCGGTCCGTGAAAATCGCTGACATGCAGCGACATATCCGCCGCTAACACCCCCACTAAGGTCACATTGGGAAAATCGTGTCCCTTGACAATCATCTGGGTTCCAATCAGAATATCCGCCTCCTGGTTGGCGAAAGCGGATAAAATCTGCTCATGTCCCTCTTTGCTCCTGGTGGTATCCATATCCATCCGAAGCACCCTCGCCTGGGGAAACCGCTGCTTTACCACCTGCTCGATTTTCTGGGTGCCCGCCTTAAAGCCGCTGATATATTTCGAGCCGCAGACCGGACATACCTTTGGCGACGGCTCCTCATAACCACAGTAATGGCAAATCATTTTCCCATTGTTATGCTGGCTTAAAGAAACATCGCAATGCGGACATTTTATCACATGACCGCAGGCTCTGCAAGAGACAAAGCCCGCCGTTCCCCTCCGGTTGATAAAAAGAATGGTCTGCTGGCGGCGTCTTAATCGCTCCTCTATCTGCTCCGTCAGACATTCGCTTAAAATGGAGCGGTTTCCCTGTTTCAGTTCCTCCCGAAGGTCAATCACCTCACAGGACGGAAGGGGTTTCT
>JAGAIK010000140.1 GCA_017626625.1 Roseburia sp. | reverse complement strand
AGGAAACACAAATCCGAAATATAGGAAGATGAAAAGGCACCCGCAAAATTCTTTAAGATAGAAAATCCCACCGCTAAGAGCACCACCTCAATCAGCAGCTTCCGGTTTCTGTCCACCTCCGCAAACAGTACCTCCTTCAGCCAATCCATAATCCGGCTGTAATCAAAGTCCGAAAACCCCTGCTCTAACATCTGCCCCACCAGCTCGGAAAAGCTGATATGATCCCTCATTCCGAAATCTTCCCTTTCCAGAAATCCGTCCAGCTCCGCAAAATCCACATTTCCCATCATTTCCTCTATAAAGGTGCCGTCCTCCCCATCGCCCTGCTGAAAGCTGTCTGTCTCCAGGGCAGATACCGGAGCAGGAACACACAGAAAAATCAAAGCCAGAAGCACCACTGTTATCCATTTCTTTTTCCTCATAAAAAGCTCCCTATGGTTTCCAAAAATGCAGTCAGCACCGGAATACTCACCACCAGTATGGACATTTTCGCAAACATTTCAATCTGGCTTGCGATGGCGCCATATCCGGCATCCTTGCAGACATTCACCGCAAATTCCGCCACATAGGTGATTCCCACCATCTTCACCACCAGCGCAATGTAGGTCCCATCCACTAACACCAGGCTTTCTAACCGTTCCACAAACCGAAGCACCGTCTCCACCTTTGTGATGATGTAGATAAAAATGCAGATACAGACTGCCAGGCTGATAAAGGTACTGTATTCCCCCTTTTCCTTCCGCAGCAGAAGCGCAATCATCACTCCCGCAATTCCAAGAACCGCAATCCGTAAAATATCCATTTCCTTGCACCTCTCCCTTTTCCTACAACGCAAACAGAGACTGCATCGTCTCAAACAGCTCATAGATATAGGGCACAATCCAGAACAGAACGATAATCAGCCCTGCTAAGCTGGTTAAAAATGCGTGTTCCTCCCTGCCGCTGTGTTTTAATACCTGGCTGATGACAGTCACTAAGATTCCCACCGCCGCTATCTTAAAAATTAAATTTACACTCATTCTTTCCTCCATGTACATTGCCTTTTGTACCGGCTTTTCTTTCTGTGGTACAGACTATAGCAGCAAAATCATCAGCATAAAACCGCCCATGACGCTTACGGTTTGAAGCACCCGCTGTTTTTCTTTCTGTTCACTTCGGGTATGTTCTATCACATAATCCAGCCGCTCTAAATAAAGAGACAGGTTTTTAGCATTTTCCTCTGTGTTTTTTCCAAAAAATGCTTTTCCCGCATTCTCTATAATGTCCGACTCCGTTTCCGTCAGTCCCAGTCTTTGCCGTTCCCCGCCAAAAACCTGCCTCCAGAGGGCTGCTCCCCCCTCCCCGTTTTTTTCCGCCAGAAGGGTACTTAATTCACCGCAGATTTCCGTCAGCCGCTGGTCATTCGAGCGGATACGCGTCCCTAAAATGCGCTCCATGGGCAGCAGTCTGTACTGCGCCTCCTGGGAGATATCTAACAGAAGCTGGCGCAAATCATATAACAGCGCAAGATGTTCCCGCAGCTCCACCCCAAAACTTATGGCAAGTCCCACGCTTGCCGCACCTATGAGAAGACATCCTATTACCTTTAACATAGGCAGCGCATTCCCGCATCAAAAATATGTATCTCCCTCTGCCCGTCGGAACACCGTCTGATCTGCACAAACCGCTGAAACATCTGCCGTTCCATCCAGTGGCGCAAATGGGGTTTTTCCTGTAATTCCTGTATTCCTCCCGCATGGATGGTGCCAAGCACCCGGCTGCCGGAGCATACTGCCTGCTCCACTGCAAGAAAATCCTCTTCCGTTCCCAGCTCATCCACCGCAATGACCTGAGGCGACATGGAGCGCAGCAAAAGCAGCATTCCCTCCGGTTTTCT
>JAGAIK010000139.1 GCA_017626625.1 Roseburia sp. | reverse complement strand
AAAGTTGTTCACTTTATGCCCAAGGTATCTGTCCGCAGAAAACAAATCCTTTCGGCGTGCTCCCCTTTTGCTTTTCGTCCCCTGTGTCTGCCACATCAAAAAAGCGACTCATGAAGTACGCAACCTCTATCTACCTTATGTATCTCTTTTCTAAGAGAATAGCACTATCTATCCTTACTGTCAATCCAAATCCTCTAAAAAATCCACTTTACTGACAGATACCTCGTAAGCCACCCTTTTTTCTGTCTCTGTCTCGGAAATTTTCTTCACATATTCCCGGCTCTGGATTCTGCCCCAGACCTGCACATGACCACCCACATCAAAGCCTGAAGCAAATCTTGCATTCCTGCCCCAGCAGATACAGGGGATATAGTCTGATTTTCCATAAGAACGGTTCACTGCGATGAGCAAATCGGCAATCTCCCGTCCCAAAGGCGTTTTCCGGTAAATCGGCTCCTTACAGATATAGCCGTCTAAGAAAATCTGATTACTCTTGATGTCCTCCGGCATTTCCTCTAAAAATTCAATCTCCCGGACGAACACAGACAGCACCAGCCTGTTTTTCTTTTCTTCGTGCCGGTTAAAGGAACGAAACTGCCCCGTCACGTAAATGCTCTGTCCAATAAAGTTTCCGCTTACATCAATGAGGCGCTCGGAAATCATCAAAGGTATGTAGTCCATATAGTTGCTCAGGCGGTTCACTGCTACATCCACCATATAGAAGCCCTCTCCGTATACCTCGTGACTGAATCGGAAATCCGAAACGATTTCTCCTACGATTGATACCTGGTTGTTTTCAAAAATTTTATCTGCCATGAATTTTTCTCCCTTCCTCTGCCGCACGATTATCTTTGCTTTTACTTTTCCTGTATTTTTTCTGCGGTCTTGCCTGACACAATAGTTTTACCATAAAAGAACTGCTGGATTTTCGCATAACGTGTCGATAACAAAATTCATTGTATGGAAAGTTTTTGTCGTATTTTCTATTGCGTAATCTGTGAAATGTGATAAAATAGTTTCGGCGTTGCCGAACCTAACCTAACGATATATTTCACAGTGGAAAGAGAGATTTTGTATATGAAAATGAAACGTGAAGACGTCCGTAATATTGCCATCATCGCTCATGTTGACCATGGCAAGACTACTTTAGTGGACGAACTGTTAAAACAAAGCGGTGTATTCCGTGAAAATCAGGAAGTCCAGGAACGTGTCATGGACTCCAACGATATCGAGAGGGAGCGTGGAATCACCATTCTCTCCAAAAACACCGCCATCACCTATAACGGTGTGAAAATCAATGTTATCGACACCCCGGGTCATGCGGATTTCGGCGGCGAGGTAGAACGTGTCCTTAAGATGGTAAACGGCGTTATCCTTGTGGTAGATGCCTTTGAGGGTGTTATGCCGCAGACCAAATTCGTTTTGATGAAGGCATTAGAACTTTCCCTGCCTGTTATTGTGTGTTTAAATAAAGTAGACCGTCCGGAGGCGCGCCCGAATGCTGTTGTGGACGAAGTGTTGGAATTATTCATGGATTTAGACGCTTCCGACGAGCAGCTTGACTGCCCGTTCCTCTTTGCTTCTGCAAGGGACGGCTATGCAGTACGGGAAATCCATGACTTAGTCAACAACCGCAAAGACATGACGCCGCTGTTTGAGACAATTATTGATTACATTCCCGCACCGGAGGGCGACCCGGACGCAAATACCCAGGTCTTAATCAGTACCATCGACTACAACGAATACGTGGGACGTATCGGCATCGGTAAAGTGGACAACGGTTTCTTAAAAGTAAATCAGGAAGCCGTGGTTGTCAACCACCACGAGCCGGACAAATGCCAGAAGGTCCGCATTACCAAACTCTATGAGTTTGACGGTTT
>JAGAIK010000138.1 GCA_017626625.1 Roseburia sp. | reverse complement strand
CAGACCTCCGCCGTAACCTGTATCTTTCTTTCCTTTGCAAGCTGCACCATCATGACGGAATTTCTGGTGGAGCAATGGCACAAATGCAGCTTTGCCCCTGTATCATAGGCTAACATGATATCTCTGGCAATAATAATATCCTCCACGGAATTGGTAATCCCCTTTAACCCTAATTCTTCCGCCTTGGAATCTGCGTTCACCACACCGCCGTTGACTAAGTTGCTGTCCTCACAATGGGCGAGCACCACCAAATCAAGCTCCCTGGCTTTTTCCATCGCCTCCCGGTAAAGCTGGGCGTTCATCACGGATTTTCCGTCTTCACTGATGGCTGGGATTCCCGCCTTTGCCATTCCCTCAATATCGGCTAATTTCTTTCCCTGCTGCCCCCTGGTCACAGCCCCTACCTGCATAACATTAATCAGACCGACTGTTTTTGCCTTGTTGTGCACATAATTTACCACATCCGGGTTGTCCACCACCGGTCTGGTATTGGGCATGGCAAGAATGGTGGTGTAGCCTCCCCTGGCTGCCGCCCGGCATCCGGTTTCAATGGTTTCCTTCTGCTCGAACCCAGGATCCCTCAAATGCACGTGCATATCAATAAAGCCCGGCATCACATAGCAGCCCTTAGCGTCAATCTCGCGCTCTGCCTTTTCCTTCATGTTTTTTTCAATTTTTGCTACCTTCCCATTTTCCACAAGTACATCTGCAACCTCGTCCATTCCGGTTGCCGGATTGATGACCTGTCCTCCCTTAATCAATATTGTCATACGCTCTTCTCCATTCTTTTTTCTATCTTTGTAACGTCACTTAAGACGCAGTTATCCAAGAATATTTTAACATACATAAATTCAAGGGGCAACTGTTTCGTTGCCCCCTGTATCATACAATTCTCATTTTCATCCACTTTCCGCTGAAATAGCGCAGGGTAAAAATCACCCCGCGGATACCCCAGTCCGCAAACATTCCAATCCAGACTCCCATAGGTCCCACGCCTAATACCCTCATGCAGAACACCGCCAATGCCACACGGCAAAGCCACATGGTACAGGTCGCCGTCACCATGGAAAAACGCACGTCCCCCGCCGCCCGCATTCCGTATGCCGGGATAAAAGAAAGCACCCACACCAGCGGTTTTACAATAGTAATTGCAATCATCATCTGAAAACAGAGCGCTGCGCTCTCCGCCTCCATTCCCGCTAACCCCATGACGGGCTTGCAGATGGCAAAGGCAAAAAGGCAGGATAACAATACGGCGATTTCCGCATAGCCGCTGAGCTTTACGATATAATATTTCGCCTCTTCCCGGCGTCCTGCTCCAATCGCCTGTCCCACCACCGTCATCAGTCCGATGCCGATACCAACCCCTGCCACGCCGTTGAGATTTTCAAAAATAATGGTCATCGCCTGGGCGGCAATGGCTGTGGTTCCAAGGGTGGACACCGTGGACTGTATCGCTAACTTTCCAAACTGGAACATGCCGTTTTCAATGCCGGAGGGAACGCCCACCGCCAGAATTTTCAAAATCAGCGGAAAATCCGGACGGATGGAAAAATAGTGGTTTAAGACAATCTCCTGCCTTGGTTTTGACAACTGGTAAAAAATCACCACTGTGCAGAACACCCTTGACAGTAAGGTTGCAATGGCAGCCCCCGCCACTCCCATATTCAGACCAAAAATTAAAAATGTGTTTCCTGCAATATTTATCACATTGGAAAGCACCGATATTTTCATGGGATATTTGGCATCCCCTGAGGCGCGGTAAAAGGCAGAGCCTGCGTTAAACAGGGCGATAAAGGGATAGGAAAGCACCGTTATGAAAAAATATACCTGGGCATTTTTCATCACATCCGGCTCTATCTGTCCAAATACCAGCCGCAGCAGGGGAATGCGGAATACAATGCAAAGCACCGCTAAGGTAACGGAAATTGCCGTCACGGTAAGTACAATCTGCCTTGCCGCCCGGTTGCTCCCCTCATGGTTGCCGCTGCCGATATACTGGGAACAGATGATGGTTGCCCCTGTCGCCATGGCGGCAAACACCTGAATGACCAGCGTATTGATGGAATCCACTAAGGAAACCGCTGAAATCGCCGCACTTCCCACATTGCTCACCATCATGGTGTCAATCATTCCCATAAATGAATTTAACAACTGTTCCACCATCAGCGGAATCAGCAGCATTTTCAATGCTTTTCCGGGAAATAATAAATTTTCTTTGTCTATCTGCGTTTTATCATACAATTTTATCATGGCGAATATCCATGCCTTTCCATCTTCTGTATTTTGCCGGGACGCCCCTGCTTTCTGCCTCTTATCCAGGCAACTTCCGACAATTCCGGCAGCAGTGTTTTCCTGCTTTCTGCCTTTTATCCGGGCAGCCTTCCGTATAAACTCATGGGGACGTAGGCTTTGATGTAAATGCCCTCCGGCCGATAGTCCTCTTCCAACAATTCTCCGTTCTTTCGTATCTGCTGAATGATTCCCGCCTCTCCGTAGGGAACCGTCCGCTCCACCAGTATCTTGTTTTCCCGCAGCAGCTCAGAAAGCAGAACTTTTAACTCCTCTAAGCCCGTGCCCTGTTTTGCTGAAATATTTAAGGTATGGTCTGCCTTAAAATCCCGCAGGGGTTCCTGCTCTGTCACCGCATCCTGCTTATTAAACAAGGTTACGATGGTCTTTTCCTTGATGTCTAAGTGGTAGAGGGTATCGTACACAATGTGCATCTGTTTTTCCCTCTGAGGGTTCGACGCATCCACCACATGAAGAATATAATCTGCGTATTTTGCTTCTTCGAGTGTGCTCTTAAATGCTTCTATCAAATGGTGGGGCAGTTTCCGGATAAATCCCACGGTATCCGTCAGCAAAATCTGCTGTTTTCCCGGCAGTTCTAACATTCTGGTGGTGGGGTCTAAGGTT
>JAGAIK010000137.1 GCA_017626625.1 Roseburia sp. | reverse complement strand
CGGCATAGCGGTGGCGGCGGCAGTGTCAGGGTTAGCGGGAGAGGAGAATCGGGGAATTTTTAAGTTTGCCTGTTCCTTTTCCAATGCGGCATATATGGGCTTCCCACTAATCAGGGCGCTGTTTGGAGAGGAGGGAATTTTATATGCCAGTGCATATGTTACGATATTTAATCTCCTCCTGTGGACTGTGGGCTGTGTGTTTTTTTCGGATAAGATGTCGGCGGGAAAGCTGGCAAAAAATCTGCTGACCTGCCCGCCCATTCTTGCGGTGGCGGCGGGGCTTGTGATTTACTTTTTACATATTCCGGTGGCGGAAGTTTTTTCGGAACCCATAGGAACGGTGGGAGCCATGACAACGCCCCTGTCCATGATTATTACAGGAGTGACCATGGCGGAGGCGGGCATTCTGCCTCTGTTGAAAAAGAAAAATCTGTTTCCTGCGGTGGCGGTGCGCCTGCTTTTCATACCGGCAGTGTGTCTCGCAGTATTCCGGTTTCTTGGAATCACAGGGATGGCGGCGACAGTCACGCTTATTTTAGAGGCATGTCCCGCAGCGGCAATTACCACGATGTTTGCCATACAGTATCAGAAAGATGAGCAGTATGCCGCAGCGGTGGTGGTTGTGTCAACGCTTTTGAGCATTGTCACCCTTCCGGTATGTGCTTATCTGGTGACGATGCTGCTGTAAGAAAAGAATGGAGCACGGGAGGGGTGAGAGCGCCTTAAACTGCTCTGAAGAAGAAAAGAGGTAAAAATATGAGGATTGATATTCAGACGATGATAGATAACTGCAATGAGAACGGAACTGTGGTTCTTCCCGAGGGGGAATATGAGAGCGGTCCTATTGTATTAAAGAGCAGAATGACACTTGAGATTCCAAAGGGGTGCACCATTCATTTTTCCACGAAATTTGAGGATTATCTTCCGGTAAAATTTACGCGCTGGGAGGGGGTGGAGTGCTATAATTACGCACCGTTTATCTATGCGAGAGACTGTGAGGATATTACCATATGCGGAGGAGGAGTACTTGACGGACAGGGACAGGCATGGTGGCATTGGAAAAAGCTGCAGGGAGCAGCGGCACAGGAGCTGATGGATTCCGAGAGTAAGAAGATTCCGGTGGAACAGAGGGTATACGGAACGGAGGAGGCGGCGCTGCGTCCCTCCTTCGTACAGTTTATCCGCTGTGAAAAGATAAAGCTTTTGGATTTTACCATAAAGGACGGACCCCAGTGGACCATTCATCCGGTATACTGCAGGAATGTCTATGCGAAGGGATTAAAAATCATAACGAACGGTCCGAATACGGATGGATTTAATCCGGATTCCTGCCGGGACGTGCTGATAGAGAAATGTGAGTTTTCCACCGGAGACGACTGCATTGCCATCAATTCGGGACTGAATGAGGACGCATGGCGGGTGGGAATCCCCTGTGAACAGGTGGAAGTGAGAAACTGCATTTTCCGGAAGGGGCACGCCGCTGTGGCGATAGGAAGCGGCATGTCCGGCGGCGTGGAGCACATCTATGTGCATGACTGTGCGGCGGTGAATACGGAACGTGGAATAAGAATCAAGTCCATGCGGGGACGGGGCGGCTATGTCAGAAATGTATTGGTTGAAAATTTTGATATGGAAGAGATTGTCCGGGAAGCGGTACAAATCAGTATGCACTATGGCTCGAGTACAGCGGTGCCGGCATCGGATGAGCCGCCGGTTTTTTCCGATATTAAAATTTCCGGTGTAAGGTGCCAGAGGGCGGGAGCAGGAATTGAGCTGCGGGGGCTGCCGGAAAGCCCCATGGAAAGGATTTCTCTGGAAAAAATTGAACTGGGGAAAGTTCTGTGCTAAAATAGAGAAAATTGTTTCGGGGATTAGAGTACGAAAGAAATTGGGGGAAACCATGTTATACTTTATTATAAATGAACAATCCGGAGGAGAGCGGATTACGGCTGTCTGGGGGAAGATACGGGAAATCTTAGAGAGGGAGCAGATAGATTACCGGGCGGAGATTACGAAATATCCCGGACATGCGGCAGACCTTGCCAGAGAATTTGAAAATGGGAGAGAAGCTGAGATTGGCATT